>JBAPWQ010000492.1:0-13865 GCA_049283795.1 Desulfobacterales bacterium
TTCACCGCCATGCAGCACCTCGACGATGTTTCCACAAGCCTCACATTTGTAAACCTGCAATTGCTCCGCCATGGTTTCCTCCTCTTTATCGATTGACGTTAGAGCCTGCGCCTGAGTTTCACACAGGCGGTTGATCCGCATGGACTCAAGTATTACCAAATTTCAAATTGTCATATTTCAATGGCAGTGTAAAGACTATTTTTGAGAATCATTCTCAATTCGCCCATCCGGGTCGGATGCTAATAATTTATTTGTAATTATAAAGGCTTGTATTGCGGAAGGAGGATATCGACCGGTGGTTCCAGGGGATTTCTACGGATGTTGCAATCGAGGTTTGGGACTGCATCAGCGCCTCATCTGACGGGTCGCCGGCCGCCGCCGGGTCAGTCGGCGGCGGCGGTCCGGTTCACGATGTCCCCTTTGGTGCCGATCACGACCTCCTCGACGGGAAGGGATTTACCGGCGGCCTCCAGGCCTTTCCTGACGATCATGGGCAGGCCCGCACAGCAGGGGACTTCCATCACCACGATAGTGACGCGCTTGATGCCGGCCGTCCGAAAAATCTGGGTAAACTTGTCGATGTAGCTTTGGGCATCATCGAACTTCGGGCAGCCCATCATGACGGCCTTGCCCTCTAAAAAATCCCGGTGCAGCGTCGGAAAGGCCACCGGCACGCAGTCGGCCAGCACCAGCAGGTCGGCACCTTTCAGGAAAGGTGCGGTGGGCGGCACCAGGCGGATCTGAACCGGCCAGTGCGACAGGGCGGATGGCTCCGAACCCTTGACCGGGGCCGAACGGGGACCCTCGGCTGGGGCCACGCGGTCGAACTGCTGGATGCGGGCCGAAGGGCAGCCGCCGTCGATCGTGCGACTTTGCAAGGGTTCCTGTGTCTCTTTTGCGGCCAGGTATTTTTCGACCGCCTCTTCGTCGAACTCCTCGGCCTCGCGCTCGATGATCTTCAATGCCCCGTTCGGGCATTCACCCAGGCAGGCGCCCAAACCGTCGCACAGGTTGTCGGACACCACCCTCACCTTGCCGTCATCCAGTACCAGCGAACCTTCGGCGCAGGCTGGCACGCATTGGCCGCAGCCGTCGCATTTTTCCTCGTCGATCTGAATGATTTTACGCTTGACCTTCATGGAGTTCCCTTTCTTTTTAGTTTTCCAAGCGCCTTATTTAATTAACACCGCGCGCGCCTCCGCCTTGCCTGCCGCGGTCAGCAGTTCGGTTTCTATCCGGCCGGCAAGCTGATCGTTATCCACTGGCTGCGACTTGAGCCGGTCTTCCATCGCCGCCACCCAATCGGCATCGTGAATGATCCGGAGTTCCGGCGGTGCATCTGCCGGCGGTGCGCCGTTGCGGCCGACAATGGCGCAGACGGCCTCGATGAGCGGCGGGCCCGCCCCCAATGCGGTCAGAATTTCCCGGGCGACCGTCGGGCTTTCCTGCCTCAGATGATCGTCGGCGAGGTCGCCGTATTTTTCCAAGGCTTGCGGGGCACCGATATCCCGCAGATAGGCGGCGCACAAAACGACCGGGAGCGCGGCCCGGGCGTCGCCGGCGATGCGCTCGGCATACCGCGCCCGGCGCATGGTCAGAGCAATCCGCTTGAAATCACGCTTGAAAGCATGTTTCATCTCGACCGCCACCCGGTCCTTGAGCAGGTCCTCCTTTTGCGACCGAACTTCCTCGGGCAGGGTGCCCAGGCACTGTTCGGCATAGGGGCAGTATGCCGCACATCCGAAGTCCATGTTGGGGTTGACGAAACGGTGGCCGCAGTGGCCGCATTTGCGGGTGGTGTCATCCTTGAAAAACTCTACCGGCCGGTCGCATTTCGGACAGTTCACCTCGTAAATGGCCCCCGGTTTCCAGTAGAGAGTATCCTGACCCGGACATTTCATGGCGGCTTCCCCCTTTAAAAACGTTGACTGAAACAAGGAGCGTTCCGGATCCGGCAAGGTCTCCGGAACACCCCTGTGATGGTGAAATGCCTATCCGAGAATCGCCTTCAGGTCTTCATCCGGCGTCTTGATCGGCATGATGTTGAAATTTTTAACCAGAACATCCAGTACGTTGGGTGACACGAAGGCCGGCAGGCTGGGCCCGAGCCGGATATCCTTGATGCCGAGGTAGAGTAGGGTCAGAAGGATGGCGCAGGCCTTCTGCTCGTACCAGGACAGGATCATCGACAGCGGTAGGTCATTGACGCCGACGTTGAACGCCTTCGCCAGGGCCACGGCGATCTGAACCGCCGAATAGGCATCGTTGCACTGCCCGACATCCAGCAGCCGGGGGATGCCGCCGATGTCGCCCAGGTCCTTGTCGAAGAAGCGGAATTTGCCGCAAGCCAGGGTCAGCACCACACAATCCTTGGGAATTTTTTCAACAAATTCAGTGTAGTAACTACGGCCCGGTTTGGCGCCGTCGCAGCCGCCCACCAGAAAGAAATGACGGATGGCCTTGCTCTTGACCGCCGCGATGACCTTGTCGGCAACGCCCAGGACTGCGTTGCGCCCGAAGCCCACCAGCACACTCTTGCCCTCGACATCCTCCGGAAAACCGGGCAACTCGAGTGCCCTGCGGATCACCGGGGTGAAGTCCTTGGAGACGTGGGTCACCCCCGGCCAGCCGACCAGCCCGGTGGTGAAAATGTTGTCCTTGTAGGACTCCTGCGGCCGCTGGATGCAGTTGGTGGTCATCAGGATCGCCCCCGGAAACTTGGCGAACTCCTTGGCTTGATTCTGCCAAGCCGAACCGTAGTGCCCGTAGAAATGCGGGTATTTCTTGAGGCCGGGATAGCCGTGGCAGGGCAGCATTTCCCCATGGGTGTACACGGTGATCCCCTTGCCCTCGGTCTGCTGCAGCAGCAGCTCCAGATCCTTGAGATCGTGCCCGGAGACAAGGATCGCCTTGCCTTTCTTGACGCCCAAAGGCACCGGCGTGGGAACCGGGTGGCCGTAGGTTCCGGTGTTGCCGGCATCCAGCAGTTCCATCGTGCGCAGGTTGATCTCACCGCACTTCAACACCAGCCCCACCAGCTCTTCGACCCCCAGCGTCGTGTCGAGGGTGGCCGCCAGCGCTTCGTGCATGTACGCATACACGCGCTCGTCTTCCTGACCCAGGATTTCGGCATGATCGGCGTAAGCGGCCACGCCCTTCAGGCCGTAAACCAGAAGCTCCTTGAGGGACAAGATGTCGGGATTGACGGTGGGGTCCGATTTGACGCCGACCTTTTCGCCTTGACCGACCAGGGCCTCCAGCGAGCCTTCCGGCTTGAAGACGGCCGGGCCTTCCGTAAAACCGGTCTTACCGCCGGCGGAGCGCACTTTTTCTTTGAGGGCCTCCCGGTGCTTGACGGTCTGGTTGATCAACTCGACGAAACGCGCCGGATCGAAATCGACGTTGGTCAGGGTCGAAAAAACGGCCTTGGACGTAAAGCGATTGACCTCGGGATCGCTGACGCCGACCTTGCGGCCTTCGACCGCAACCTGCGACAGGCCTTTCATGGCGTAGATCAACAGGTCCTGAAGGGCCGCCACTTCGGGCTGCTTGCCGCAAACGCCTACCTTCGTACACCCTTCGCCTTTTGACGTCTGTTCACACTGAAAACAAAACATGCTCGTTCTCCTTTTCTTGTGGGGTTGAAAAAAACTGGTCGATGGCACCGGATGAGTCGTTTAATGGCACCATACTCACGAAAGAATGCTCCCGCATTGACTTAAGTCAATAAATCGCATTTTTATATTCTGCGTTGTATAACGTGTTTCTCGTTACCCATCGTCCGTCATCCGCCGTTTGCCTTCGGTCATCCGTCGTCCGCCGTCTGCCATCGGCCATCTGTCGTCTGCCATCTGCCGTCCGCCGTCTTTGATTTTTTTATCTGGCATTTTGTATTTGGCATTTGGTATTGGTGTTTTGTATTTGGCGATTTGTGTTTAGTATGTGGTGTTTGGTGTGTGGAGTTTTGGGAATTGGGATCTGGTGTTTTGGTGTTGGGGACGCGAAGCTGGATAAACAAAGGTGAAGAGCCGGTGGTGGCGGCACGTAAAGGGTTTTGATGCAAAAAGAAATCGAAATAATCGAAAACATATCGACATTCAGCGGATTGTCGCCGGCCCAGCTGAAAGACGTGCGTCAAATCGCCGTCAAACGCAGATTCAAAAAGGGGAAACCGGTTTTTCACGAAGGAGATCGGGGCAGCGGCTTTTATGTGGTGATCGACGGGCTGATTAAAATTTACAAGCTGGCCCCGGAGGGCAAGGAGCAGATCCTTCATATCATCGGCCCGGGAGAACCTTTCGGTGAGGTGGCCGTATTTGCCGGGCGATCGTTTCCCGCCAACGCGGAGGCGCTGGCCGACAGCCGCCTCCTGTTTTTCCCACGGGAGGCCTTCGTGAACCTCATCTCCCGCAACCCGTCGCTGGCGCTGAAAATGCTCGCCGTTCTTTCGATGCGGCTGCGCCAGTTCGCGGTTCAAGTCGAGAACCTTTCGCTCAAGGAAGTGCCGGGCCGCCTGGCCGCCTATCTTCTGCTGCTGGCCGATGAACAGGAGGATTCCGCCCTGGCGGCCCTGCCGATTTCGAAGGGCCAGCTGGCCAGCCTGCTGGGCACGATCCCGGAAACCTTGTCGCGCATCTTCGCTAAAATGGCCGGACAGGGCCTGATAGAAGTCAGCGGCCGGACCATTCGTATACTAGACCGCGCCGGCCTGGAAGACATCTCGCAGCAGGGCAAGGTACCGGAGTAAGGGACAGCAGGCGCGACACCTATCTTTTCAGCTGCGCCAGCTCGCGGCTCAGCAGCCGGATGTGCCCCATTTCCTCCTTGATGATTCCTTCGATCCGATCCTGCCCCAGTTTGTCCGGCACGGCGTTTTTCATTCCGAGGTAAAAAACGATCGAATCCTTTTCGGCTTCGATTGCGGCTTTTAAGATTTTTTCCATCGATGAGACGTCGATCTTTTTTTCAAAAAACACGCGGGTGTCGGCCAGGGCGCGCAGGTAAAGGGCCGCCTCCCCGTTGGGATCGAACACCGTGGCGCTTTTTTCGGTCGCCTTCAAATCGCTGCGCATGGCTTTGAACGTTTTTTCATGATCGACTTCCATTGCGGCCAACTCCAGCAGGAGCGCTTTATGCGCCGCATCATCGATGGAGCCGGCGGCGTTCTTATAAAATTTCTCACCGTTTCGTTCCATCTGCTCGGCCATCTCAAAAATTTCATCCGCGTTAAAATCGTATGCCATCGTAACCGTCCTTTCGTCTGACTTGGAAAAATGAATGTGAATGGAAAAGGCTCGGAAAAACATGAAAAGATAAAGTCTCCGGGCGGTTTGTAAAGCCGCTGCCTGCAGCTCAGCAATAAATTGGCTTTTTTACAAACCGATTCCCACCCTGCGGGAAAAAGTTTGGCGTTGACACTATTGGAGTTCATCCTATACGCTTTCAATGTGCGACCTTAATGTGCCCAAAATGCCCCCGTGGTTTAAAATGATATCAAAACATAATGCCGTTAATCGAAAAATATACACGGTAGCTCTTGCCGTGATGCTCGGCGTGGGGATTTTTGCAAACACCATCTTCCCTCTCCCCGCTTGCACTGGTCTATGCTGCACCGGCGGGGGGGCGGCCGTAACTTTTCGCCCCACTCCGATGATCAGCATTGCCGGTGTGCGTTGCTGCTGTCCCGATACCGCGAATTTCCCCTGTGAATACGCCGGCGGTATGGAGATGCGACTATCGCCGCCGGCTCTCTTGAGAGCGCACCAGCCTGATTACCGCGATCTAATCGCCGATCGGACAGATAATTCAGATGCCTCGGCCAGCGGCCCGGAAGCAGCGGGTAGGCCGGCGGTGCGGTTTTCCGCTTCCATTCTCAAAGTACCCATCTACCTTACCAATCTGGCGTTACTCTGTTAAAAAGTACCCCTTCTAAACGGAAACTATCGGATTAAGCCGACAATTTCGCGTCCCTTCAATCCCGGACGGAGTTTGGCCAGTGTCCAGCCAGAGCTTCACGAGAGACACTGATCGGTTCTCGATCCAGAAATACGCAATTTTTCTCAAATTCAGCCGGAACCGTCCGCCGAGGATTTTTTCACAATCAACATTGATTCATTAAATCGGGGCCTGCCTGCCAGCAGGACCGGGAGGAATTTAAAATGGGTAAAACAGCAAAGAGCACACCGGATGTTCGCAGCGCTAAAAAAGCGGCCGTTCTTGGAAATGATAAAAAAAGCCGCTTACCGCTGGCACTCGTTCTGTGTGCCGTGGTTATTGCCGGTGCCGGGGTTTATCTAATATTGAAGCCGGGCGGTGGCGACGCGGTCTCGCTCGACGCCAAGGTCTCGAAGGCGACGGTCGGTGATCAAGTGAATTACCCGGCAAGCCAGTTTGCCGATGGTCGCGCCCGTTTTTTCGAACTCAAGCATGAGAATCTGACCATCCGTTATTTCATTCTCAAAAGCGCGGATGGTGTCATCCGGGCCGCTTTCGACGCCTGCGATGTCTGCTGGCCGGCCGGTAAAGGCTACTACCAGGAAGGTGACGTCATGGTCTGCCGCAACTGCGGCCGCCGTTTCGCCTCGGTGCTGGTCAACGAGGTCCAGGGCGGCTGCAACCCGGCTCCCCTCAAACGATCTCTTATAGGCGAGCAAGTCGTGATTCGGATACCGGATATTCTGGAGGGAAAACAGTATTTCGACTTTACCGGAAAGGCGCAGTCATGACGTTGAAACACATCGCTTTGCGTAACCTGTTGCGCCGCAAGGGCAAGGCCGCCTTTGTGCTGGCGGGACTCTCCATCGGCATCGCCACGGTCGTCGCCGTCATCAGTTTCGTCGAGGCCATGACCGGCGACATCAACCACAAGCTCGAAAAGTACGGCGCCAATATCCTGATCGTGCCGCGCGCCGAAAGCCTGCCTCTCACTTATGGCGGCCTCTCGTTGGGCGGAGTTTCCTTTGAAATGGAGGAAATCCGCGAGACGGACCTGGCCCGGGTGAACTCAATCAAGAATTACCGCAACATCGCCGCCCTGGGACCGCTGGTTCTGGGCGTCGTAAACATCGGCACCCATCGGGTCCTGCTTTCGGGCCTCGACTTCAAAACCGTCAGGATCCTGAAACCCTGGTGGGTCGTCGACGGTGAGCTGCCGACGGCCGACGGCATCCTTCTGGGAGCTGAAGCCGCGCGCGTTCTGAACCTGCAGACCGGAGGCCCGGTCGACATCAGGGGCCGGCAGCTGCTGGTGTCGGGCGTTCTGCGTCCGACCGGCAGCCAGGACGACCAGTTGCTCTTCACCACCATGGCCACCGCCCAAGCCGTATTGGAAAAACCCGGCCGCGTGTCGATGGCCGAAGTCGCGGCACTTTGCCAGAATTGCCCCATCGACGATATGGTGCGGCAGATCTCCGAAGTGCTGCCGGGCGCCAAAGTCATGGCGATTCAGCAGGTGGTAAAAGGCCGCATGGAAACCCTGGCCCAGTTCAGAAAGTTCAGCTACGGTGTCTCGGGTGTGGTCATCCTGATCGGGGCCCTGGTGGTTCTGGTGACCATGATGGGCAGCGTCCGGGAACGGACGGAAGAGATCGGCATCTTCCGGGCGATCGGTTTTCGCAAGAGCCATGTCATGCGGATCGTATTCCTTGAAGCCGGTATCATCTCCATGCTCGCGGGACTGGTAGGCTATGCGGCCGGCTTTGCCGCCGCATCGGCCGGTCTGCGGCTGTTTATCGAAGATCGCATGGTCCACCTGAATATCAGTCCCGGGCTGGCCGCTTTTTCTTTCGGCCTGGCGCTTGTCATCGGCCTGGCATCGAGCGCTTACCCGGCCCTGATGGCCGCGCGCATGGATCCCAATGACGCCCTCAGAGCCCTGTAAAAACTACGTGGGAGAAAATGATGAGTTTCATCGAAGCCAGTAATCTTGTCAAAAAATATGGCAGTGGTGAGGCGACCGTCACGGCCATCGTCGAAATGAATTTCACCATCTCTTCGGGAGAATTTGTCGGCGTCATGGGGGTGTCGGGATCCGGCAAATCAACTCTGCTGTCGGTTATGGGAGCGATGAACGCGCCCACTTCAGGCTGTTTTATGGTGGACGATATCGACATCTATCGCCTTCCTTCCGAAAAGCGCGCCGATTTTCGTCGGGAATTTCTCGGGTTCGTTTTTCAGAGCTTTCACCTGGTGCCCTACCTGACGGTCATCGAAAACGTCATGCTGCCGCTGGCGATCGTCAAGGCCTCCGGTAAAAAAAAGCGGCTGATGGCCGAGTCCGCCCTGGCCGCCGTCGGACTGCAAGGCAAGAGTCATCGCTTGCCGAACCAGATATCCGGCGGTGAGAAAGAAAGGGTCTCAATTGCCCGGGCTATCGTAAACGAGCCGCCGATTCTCCTGGCCGATGAACCCACCGGAAACCTGGACACCAAAACCAGCCGGGAAATTATGGGCCTGCTTCGGAAGCTCAACGACGGCGGGATGACCATCGTCATGGTCACTCACAGCCTTGAGTGTGCTGCAGTTGCCGGACGGGTTTTGCGGATCTCGGACGGCCTATTGATATCGGACAATTGAATTTCATTTACATGATAGCCCCGGCGGGGAGCGGCCTTGTTCGATCGACGCTCCCGGCCGTCTTGCTCGGCAGAGTCAAGCGCCGGATCGATTCGGTATGATCGGCGCGTGTCAATGATCACATGTAAAAGGTTGCCGGAGAAGTCCGCGGAAATCATAGATTCGTCACCTTCGTTCTCCAGAACTGGCTTGACAGGCACGAACATATCCCTGTAGAAAACCTTTTTTGCACGGGGCTGCCGGTCAAAGGGTTCCGGAACAGATAAAACGCGGGTTGCCGATTTTTCTTGTCGGGTTATTGTTTATGATGACGGCCCGACGAGTTTCTAATACCGATACAGGAGCTAAAGGTTCATGCCAGATTCCGGTTTGCCCGAAAAACGCCCTCTTTTGCTGCTGGTGGCCGGCGTCAAGGGCGCGATTGCATCGACGCTGGCGATGGCCGTCGCCGCCAGCCGCAGCACGCCTGAAATTATCCTGCCCAGCCTGACGACCCGCGACAAATTCCCTTACCTGGCGGCGGTTGAAGAAACGCAGATAGCCGGCTGGGACAGCAACCCGCAGGCCCTGGCGTCGTCGGCCCTGTGCCAGGGCATCGTGCCGGAATCCGTCTGCCGACTGCATGCCGAACAATTGGAACAAATAACGGTCAAGGCCGCCCCGGCGCCGGATCATGACCTGCAAGGCCAGGTTGACCGGGTGACGGCCGACATCCGCGAATTTCGCCAGGCGCATGCCGACTGCCTTCCGGTTTTCATCAACCTGTTGCCGGCCGCTCCCCTGAACGATTTCGATCGCTGCCGCAGCCTACCGGAACTCTACGAGACCGCCGGAAACCAGGTCATGCCGGATCTGGCCTATGCGCTGGCAGCGGTGACCTCCGGCATTCCGCTGGTCAATTTCACGCCCAATGCCGTCGAAATACCGGTCCTCGTCGAGGAGGCGCTCAGCCGCGGGGTCCCGCTGTGCGGCCGGGACGGCAAGACGGGCCAGACGTATTTCAAAGTGGTGCTGGCCTCGGCCTTCAAGGCCCGCAACCTGGCGGTCGACGGCTGGTACAGCCTCAATATCCTCGGCAATGCCGATGGAAAGAACCTGATGGAACCCGAACGGGCGGCGGGCAAGGTGGCCAACAAAACCGACCTGCTCGACGAGCTTCTGGGCTATCCGGTCGGCAGCCGCTACAAGAGCCCGTCGCACAAGGTCCACATCGATTATTACGCCCCGCGCGGGGATGCCAAGGAAGCTTGGGATGTGATCGACTTCAGGGGGCTGTTCGACCTGCCTATGAGCCTTAGGCTCAACCTGCAGGGCCGCGATTCCATTCTGGCGGCCCCCATGGCGCTCGATCTCGCGCGCTGGATGGCCGCCCTGCAACTGGCCGGCTTTGGCGGACCGGTGCCCGAGCTGGGATTTTTCTTCAAAAAACCGGTGGGACCAAACGCCGCTAAAACCTTTGAGGAGCAGCTCTACAGCCTGGACGTGCTGGAACGCCGCTGCGCGGAAAAAATGTCATCCGGCGCATCGGCCGCAGGAGCAAGACCATGATATTCGGCTACAGCACCAATGCTTTCGTGAAATTCGACCTGTTCGAGGCCATCGAAAAAATTGCCGGTCTCGGGTTCGGTGGGGTCGAAATCATGGGGGACCGACCGCATCTCTACCCGCCCGACTTCGATGAAAAAAAGCTGGGCCGGCTAAAAGAACTGCTCGACCGCCACCGCCTGGCGATCACCAATATCAACAGCTTTACCCTGTTTGCGGTTGGCGACACCTATCTGCCCTCGTGGATCGAGTCGGACCCGCAGCGGCGCGAGATCAGGGTGCGTCACACGCTCGACAGCCTTGAGGTCGCCCGCGTACTTGGCTGCGCCAATATTTCGGTACCGCCGGGCGGACCGTTGACCGATGGGACCTCCCGGCAGGCGGCCGCCGCGCTCTTTCACCAAGGCCTGGAGCGCGTGATCCCGCTGGCGGAGGAGTTGGGGATCAAAATCCTGATTGAACCGGAGCCGGACCTGCTGATGGAAAACACCGCGGAATTCAAATCCTTCATCACAGATGTGGCCTCCAAAGCCGTCGGCTTGAACTTCGACATCGGCCATTTTTTTTGCGCCGGCGAAGACCCGGCCGCCGCTTTCGAGGAGCTCTTCGCGTGGATCGGTCACGTTCACATCGAGGACATAGCGCCCAGCCGCCGGCACAACCACCTGATCGCCGGGCACGGCGCCATCCGCTTCGACGATGTCTTCGAGACCATGAAGCGGCTGGGCTATGACGGCGACATCAGCCTGGAACTCTATCCGTATGTCGACACCCCCGAGGAGGCCGGACGGGAGAGCCTCGCCTTTCTGAAGCCGATCATGTCCCAGGCCGGCCTGAAACTCAACTAGCCATTGTTTCTGGGTGTTTCACCAACCAGAAAAAATCCGCAGGGGCAGGCCTCGTGTCTGCCGTTTTGACGATCCGGGCAACCGGCAGAAGCGCCCCCGCCCGTCTCGGCCCTGACAGACTCCTCCCGAAAAGAATTCACCCCGCCCTTACCGTGCGCCCTCGTATTTTTTCATCAACTCCCTGAAGATCACCAGTTTCTGCACATCCTGCGTCCCTTCGCCCAGCGACGAGGCCCAGGCGTCCAACGGGAATTTGTGGATCGGGTGCTCGAAAACGACCGAGGCGGCACCGAAGATATCGGCGGCCCAGGGCGTTATTTCCCGTGCGATCTGAACGGCGAGGTACTTGGCCAGCGAGGATTCCCGACGAAAATCACCCCCGGCGTCGGCCACGCTGCAGGCCTTCCAGAGCATCAGGCGCGCGGCCTCCATGCGGGCGTAAAAATCGGCGATTTCAAAGGCCTTGGCCTGAAAGTCGGTAATCTTCCGCCCGAAAATCTTGCGTTTCCGTGCCCGGTCCAGCGCCAAATCAAAAGCACCGGCGGCCGTTCCCAGGGTAAGGGCGCTGATCGGAAGGCGGCTCCAGGTAAACACCGCCAGCACCTGCCGCAGCCCATGCTGCCGCTCGCCTAACAGATGGTCGTCCGGAACGAACACGTCCTCGAACTGCAAGCGGGTCAGGTCCGACGGGATCCACACCTGCTTGTTCAGCTTCGTGCGCACGATGCCTGCCGAATTCAGGTCCACCAGGAACATCGAAAGGCGGCGGTTGCGATCCGCGGCGGGATCCGAAACGGCCGTGATGACGGCCAGATCGGCGATCAGGCCGTTGGTGACATAGGCCTTGGTGCCGTTAAGACGCCAGCCGTCGGTCGTTTTTTCGGCCGTCATCGCAATGCCGGCCACGTCGCTGCCAGCCATGTTCTCGGTGTTGCCGAGGCACATCACGGTCTCACCTTCGGCCGCCCTCCGGCCGTAGTGCTGTTTGAGCCGGTCCGAGCCGAACAGGTAGAGCCCGATCAACCCCAGATTGACGTGCGCCAGAACGGCTACCGCCACGCCGGGCGACAACTTCGCCATTTCCTCGCTGATCAACGCTTCCCTGAACGCCGAGGTCTTTACCAGGCCACCGTCCTGCCACCGAATGCCGAGCCAGCCGCCGGCGCCCACCCTGCGGTGAAACTCCGCCGGCAACTCGCCGCTCTTGTACCAGGCCGAAAGGTGCGGCTTGAGATGGGTGCTCAGAAAAGCGGCAAACCTCTCGATGTCGCGGGTAATACCTTGCGGGATCGTGAAGTCCATTTCGCCAACCTCCAGAAAAAAGAAAAGTGGTCCATATGAAAATTGCTCTTGGCCAATATAGTCACGCGTAAAAAACAAGTAAACCGTACCTGCGCGGCGCCCATGATGGCAACGATGCCGGAAGGTTGAGGGCGCGTCGGCTGCCACTTGACTATATCGGGAACGGTTGCATATTAAACGAGAACCAAAAAGCAACAGCTTGAAAATGTGGTATATTTCGTAGGCCCCGGCTGTTAAATGACGCTGAGGTCTTCGATGGCGACCGGCGAGTTTCCACATACCTGTCGGCCAGGACGAGTCTTTGCCGCGGCCCTCTTCGACCGCGCACCGAGGGGCGCTGACCTGACCGAATTTTCCCGTACCGATCGTGCCAGCGGGCGGGCTCTAAGGAGTTTTGCCATGCCGAGAAGCAACATCGAGCTTCCCTATCACATCGACTTCCTGTCGATCCTGAATGCGGAAGGCACCTTGGATGAATCGTTGGAACCGGACATACCGGCGGAAGTTCTGCTGAAAATTTACTCGACCATGCTTCTCGGCCGTCGGTTCGACGAGAGACTTCTCAACCTGCAGCGCCAGGGACGCATCGGGACGTTTCCGCCGATTACAGGCCAGGAAGCCGCCCAGGTCGGTGCGGTGGCCGTGCTGCGCGATTCGGACTGGATGGTCCCGTCCTTCAGGGAAATGGCGGCCGAATTATGGCGCGGTCGCACGCTGGAAAGTGTGATCATTGCCGGCAACGGGTTCAACGAGGGGGCACGGATCCCGGAAGACAGCCGCACCCTGCCGGTGTCGATACCGGTCGGCTCCCAGATGCTCCATGCGGTCGGCATCGCCTACGGCATCCGCTATCGCCAAAAGGACGAGGTCGCCATGACGTTCTTCGGCGACGGCGCCACCTCGGAAGGCGACTTTCACGAAGCCCTGAATTTTGCCGGCGTTTTTCAAACGCCCGTGATTTTCGTCTGTCAGAACAACCAGTGGGCCATTTCGATACCGCGCAAGAACCAGACCCGCTCCCAGACCCTGGCGCAGAAAGCGCTGGCCTATGGGCTGCCGGGGATCCAGGTCGACGGCAACGATGTGCTGGCCGTTTATGCCGCCGCCACCGAAGCGGTGGAACGCGCCCGAAAGGGGCAGGGCGCGACCCTTATCGAATGCGTCACCTACCGCATGTCGGTGCACACCACGGCCGATGACCCCAAGCGGTACCGCACCGACGATGAGGTGGAAGAGTGGCGGCTGCGGGACCCGCTGGTGAGGTTCCAGAAGTATCTTACGATAAAAAACCTTCTCTCCGATGAAAAAATCGCGGCCGCGGAAAACGAGGTCAAGGAAAAAATACAGGCCGCCGTCGACCGCGCCGAACGGCAAATGAAGGAGTTCGGCGCTCCAGCCGACATGTTCGACCACGCCTATGCCGAGATGCCGCCCCATCTGAAGGCGCAGAAGAAGTTTCTGGAGAACGAACTGGCCGACAACAGCGAGGAGTAAACCGATGGCTAAAATGACCATGGTCCAGGCCCTGAATCTGGCGCTCAAGCAGGAGATGGAAAAAGACGACCGCGTGATCGTGCTGGGGGAAGACGTCGGGCG
>JBAPWQ010000493.1:0-1675 GCA_049283795.1 Desulfobacterales bacterium
CCTGAAGGGTGTTGCGATCTCCACGACCATGGGACCCGGCGTCAGGATCGATACGGCCATGGTGAAGGACCTGGTGAAGTAGTGTGACGAAGAAAAACGGCCGGCCTGCTTCGATGCGACTGCTGTCGGGGGCGCAGGGAAAGTTCACCGACCCTTTGGTTACTTCATTAATCCTGATAAAATTTACATTTTCATAACGACTATCTGTCAAAGACCGTAGGTACACCGTTTGAAGCCAATTGGTTTAATCGGCGTTTGCCGGCCTACCGAGACAGGTTTGACACGCTGCGTTCGACTTCGATTGATTGACGCGTTCGCTTCACCGTGTGGACCTCATTCTCATGCCGCCAAACAGTGACAATTCGCCCAAACGCCATGACCTCCGGTTCGACACAGGTAAGGAAAGGAGGTGAATCGAATTGTGAAACTAGATGATAAAAAGCATATCGTTGAGGAACTGCACGAGCGGCTGGCCAAATCCAAGGTGGTCATCGTTACCGACTACAAAGGGTTGAACGTCGAGACGATGACCGAACTGCGCCGGAAGTTGCGGGAAGAACGCATCGACTTTCAGGTCGTCAAGAACACGCTTTTGATCAGGGCCGCTCAGGATACCGACGTCGCCGTGATTCAGGATCAGTTCAAGGGCCCCAGCGCGATTGCGCTGAGTTTCGATGACCCGGTGGCACCGGCCAAGGTCCTGATCGACTTTGCCAAGAAGAACGATAAGCTCGCGATAAAGGCCGGCATGCTGGCGGGCCGGGCGCTCGACCTGGCCGGGATAAAGGCGCTGGCATCGCTGCCGACGCGCGAGGCCCTGCTCGGGCAGCTGCTCTCCGCAATGGCGGGCGTTCCCACCGGCCTGGTGCGGGTGTTGAACGGGATACCGCAGAAATTGGTGTATGCCCTGCAGGCCATAAAGGACCAGAAGGAAGCCGCATAGCCTGCGGGGGCGATACCGGAAACCTATTTGCGACGCGAAGTTTACTTACCGAAGGAGAATTGAAATGGCGGATATTACGAAACAGGATGTGATCGATTTCATTGCCAACATGACGGTCCTCGAGCTGTCGGAACTCATCAAGGAACTCGAAGACAAATTCGGCGTCTCCGCGGCCGCCCCGGTGGCCATGATGGCGGCCGGTCCCGCCGCGGACGGCGCCGGCGCCCAGGCGGAAGAAAAAACCGAATTCGATGTCATTCTCGTGGCCCACGGCGACAAGAAGATTCAGGTCATCAAGGAAGTCAGGGCCATCACCGGCCTCGGCCTGAAGGATGCCAAGGACCTGGTCGACGGGGTGCCCAAACCGGTCAAGGAGGGCGTGCCGAAGGATGAGGCCGAGAAGATAAAGGCCCAGTTGGAAGAAGCCGGAGCCCAGGTCGAAGTAAAGTAGGGTGACCGTGATTTCGAGGTTGGAACAGGGGATGTCCGACTGCAAGCACGCGAAAGGTCGACGCCTTGCCGGCCCTGCGGCCGGCAAGGCCGTGCTTGGTGCCGGTCATCCACCCCACCGGCTGACCACAGGTTTTGGCCAGTAACCTTTAAGGAGTTGGAGAAAACATGTCGGAAAGATCCCTGGCAAGCAGGCGGATAAGAAAAAATTTTGGTAAAATCCGTAAGATCGTCGACATTCCCGATCTCATTGCCGTCCAGCGGGAATCCTACAACCGGTTC
>JBAPWQ010000494.1:0-2524 GCA_049283795.1 Desulfobacterales bacterium
GCACCGCCAGATCGATGGTCGGAACCGGTACCTGCAAATCCAGGGCGTCGCCCACGGTCCAGGTTCCGGTGCCCTTCTGATCGGCCCGGTCCAGAATCAGATCCACCAGGTCGTGCCCGCTGCGTTCGTCGGGCTGGGCGAAGATGTGGGCCGTTATCTGGGTCAGATACCCACTCACTTCGGTGCGGTCCCAGGCGGCGTAAATCTGCCGCAACCGGTCGTTGGACAGGTTCAGCCCTCTTTTCATCAGATCGTAGGTTTCGGCAAGCAGCTCCATGATGCCGTACTCGATGCCGTTGTGCACCATTTTGACGTAGTGGCCGGCCGACCCCGGTCCGAGGTGTGCGACACAAGGAGATTCGTCCACCCTGGCGGCGGCCGCCTCGAGGATGGGCCGGACGCGCTCGTACGTTGCTGCCGCGCCGCCCGGCATCAGGCTGGGGCCATTGCGGGCGCCTTTTTCGCCGCCCGAAACACCCATTCCCATAAAGTCTACGTTTTTTTTGCCTGCTGTTTGGATGCGCCGGTCGGTATCCTTGAAGTACGAGTTGCCGGCATCGATGATCAGGTCCCCTTTCTCAAGATGCGCCAGAAGGCGGTCCATCACCTGGTCGACCGGGTCGCCGGCCGGCACGAGCAGCATGATCGCCCGCGGTGGGCGCAGAAGATCGAGGAAGGCCGGCAGATCCGTGGCCGTCGCGATGGCGTGATGGGGCTTTTTTTCCTGTTGCAGGTGGCGGGCCTTTTCCGGGTCAAGATCGTAGCCGGCCACGCTGAACCCGTGATTGGCGATGTTGAGCACCAGGTTGCGCCCCATGACCCCCAATCCCACCAGACCGATGTCACTTGATTTATGAGTCATCGCGATCCTCTCAATCTTCCGTAGGCTTTACGCCTCGTAGGTGTCGAAGGTCATGTGGTGGCGGTCGTTCATCTCGTCCAGGTCCAACGAAAACGTCTCGGCCGCCCGCTGCCGGCTGTTCCGGTCCCAGCCATTGGTCAGCAGCACATTTCCGATATCGACGAAGAGCGTATTGATCGGTGGCGGTGCCATATCCGGTTCCTTGCGCAGAAATCAAAGTGCCTGGGTGCGCTTTTTTTCGATCTTCTGCATCAGGCTGTCATAGGGTTTGTTGAACTTCTCGATGCCCTCATCCTCCAACTGTTGGGTGACCCGGTCGATGTCGATTCCCAGTTCAGGAAGGGTCCGCATTACCCATTCGGCTTCTGTAAGTTTTTCTTCCAGGCACGACGCCGGACGGCCGTTGTCACGGTAAGCATCGAGCGTCTCCTGCGGCAGGGTATTGACGGTCTCGGGTCCGATCAGCGCCTCGACGTATTTGAGATCCGGGTAGGCCGGGTTTTTGGTGCTCGTACTGGCCCACAAAACGCGCTGAGTGCGGGCGCCCCGTTCGGCCAGTTTCTTAAAATCCTGCTTTGAGAACACATCCTTGTAAATCTGATAGGCCAGCCGGGCACTGGCAATGGCCACCAGCCCGCGCATCTTGCCGGCTTTGTCCGCCCCCTCGCCACCGGTTTTGATGTGTTTCTCCACCTGCGGATCCACGAGCACGTCGATGCGGCTCAGGAAAAAACTGGCCACGGATGCTACGCGTTCGAGCGGCTCGCCGCTTTGTGAACGGGTCATGAGCCCGGCGATGTAGGCCTGCGCGACCTCGCGGTAGCGCGGCAGGCCGAACAGCAAGGTGACGTTGACGTTGACTCCCTCCCCGATGAGCCGTTCGATGCAGGTCAATCCCTCACGCGTGGCCGGCACCTTGATCATGGCGTTGGGGCGGTCCACCGCACGCCACAGATGACGGGCTTCCGACAGGGTCCCGTCGATATCCCGCGCCAGATGGGGATTGACCTCCAGGCTCACATACCCATGACGGGCATCGGAGGCATCGTAGAGTGGCCGCAGCAGATCGGCCGCCTCCCGCACGTCACCGACCGTCAGCGCTTCGTATATCTGCGCGGCGCTCCGGCCCTGGCGGGCGAGGTCGCGAATGTCTTCGTCGTAGTCGGTGCTGCCGCCGATGGCCTCATTGAATATCGACGGATTGGAGGTCACGCCCCGCAGCCCGTCTTGCTCGATACGCCGGGGCAAGTTCCCCGCGCGCATGTCCTGACGGCTAATGAAGTCCTGCCAGATGCTCTGACCATATGTCTGGATTTCAAGCAGAGGATTTTTTTTCATGGCCGTGCTCCTCTTTTATTTTTTTGCCGGAGCCCCGTTCCTTCCGGTCGCTTGTAAAGCCCGGCGAGGAGGTTCAGCGACGTGCACGCCCCGGCTTTTGACAGATAATCGGGAGATTCGGGTCATCGCAAGGCCCAAACCGGCAATGAAGATTAGGACCACCGGAGGCTCATTGGTATACAGGCGATCCCGCAATCCGTGCCGGATATCACCGTATTTTGTGTAAAAATATTCCGAGATGATCATCATCAGGCAAGTTGCAAGGCCGGCAATGGTGAGCATTCAGTACTCCTTGGCGGCTTTATCAAAAGCGTCGTATAGCTC
>JBAPWQ010000495.1:0-6335 GCA_049283795.1 Desulfobacterales bacterium
CGACGGCAGATAGCGACGGCAAAGTGGACGCAGCGGTCTACGCGCGGCCGCATTTTCTCGAGGACGGCACGATCGCGATGATCATGCGCGAGCGCCTGACGCATCACAACCTGCAGTCCAATCCGCACGCCACTTACCTTTTTCGCGAGAGCAAACCCGGATACAAGGGCAAGAGGCTGTTTCTGACCAAGATCCGCGAGGAGGAAGGCGGCGAGCTGGTGCAGACCCTGCGCCGGCGGCAGTACATCGAAGACAAGGATGAGGCCAGGTACCTGGTCTTCTTTTCGATCGAAAAAGAACTGCCCCTGATCGGCGCCGGAAAGAAGTAATCGTTTTGCACGGGGGAACAAACCGGGGCGAATCTTGACGAGGGCCGCTGACGCTGTTAAATCAGCATTAGGGCGCACGTAGGGGCGAAAAATCTTTCGCCCTTCCCGCTGCGAGCCGAAAACATGAATCCGGAGCCTGACCCATGACCGATCGTGATGAAACCGCCCGCCGCATAAGAGATCTCTGCGCAGATCAGAAACTGGCCGTCCTGTGCACTCAGAGCGACAACCAACCCTACGCCAGCCTGATGGCCTTTTTCGTGTCGGCTGATTTGAAAAACCTTTACCTCATGACCCCCAAAGACACGCGCAAATTCAAAAACCTGGCCGCCAATCCGCGCGTGGCGGTCCTTGTCACCAGCAGTGAGAATCGGCCGTCGGATTTTCAGCACGCTATGGCGGCCACGGTCATCGGAAGCGCCTCGGAAGTCAGCGGCCCGGATCGCCGGAGACTCATCGACCGCTATCTCGAAAAGCACCCGCACCTGAAGGATTTCGCCACCTCCCCGTCCAGTGCCCTGGTACAGGTGGAGGTCGAGACGTACGTGCTGGTCGAAAATTTTCAACAGGTATCCGAACTGCAACTGAAAACGTGAGGCCTGAAAGCACAAGGCCCGAAAGCGCAAGATTAACATGACCCCAAAACCCGTTCTCATCGCCGGTGCGACGGGCTATGTCGGCGGAAGGCTCGTGCCGGCCCTGCTCGAAGCCGGATACCGTGTGCGCGCCATGGGCAGAAACCTGGATAAATTATCCTGCCGCCCGTGGGCCCACCATAAAGAAGTCGAGCTGGTGCAGGGCGATGTCCTGGACCCCGGCTCCCTGACCCAAGCCGCCACAGGCTGTCGGGCGGCTTACTACCTGGTCCACTCCATGATCGCCCAGAAGAACAAATTCGTTGAGGCCGACCGCCGGGCGGCCCGCAACATGGTCACGGCCGCGGCCGCCGCCGGCCTGGAGCGGATCATCTACCTGGGCGGACTGGCGGAGGCCAAGGAGGGGCGGCTGAGCCGACACCTGATGTCGCGCATCGAGGTGGCGCGAATCCTGCAATCGGGTCCGGTGCCGACGACCGATCTGCGCGCGCCGATGATCCTTGGCTCCGGCAGCGCGTCATTTGAGATCCTTAGATACCTGGTGGAGCACCTGCCGGTGATGATCACGCCGCGCTGGGTCCACTCTCCCAATCAGCCCATCGCCATCCGCAACGTGATCGGTTACTTAGTTGGCTGTCTCGACCATGAGGAAACCACCGGGCAGACTTACGACATCGGCGGCCCGGACGTTATGACGTATCGCGAGCTTCTGGACATTTACGCCGAGGAGGCGGGGCTGCGAAAGCGCATCGTTTTCCCGGTACCGCTGCTCACACCGACCCTGAGCGCCTACTGGATCAATTTCATCAGCCCCGTGCCGACCGCCATCGCGCTGCCGTTGACCGAGGGGCTGACCAGTTCGGCCGTGTGCACCGAGAATCGAATCCGGAGCATCATCCCCCAGAAGCTGCTGGGCTGCCGCGAAGCGATCCGCACGGCGCTCGACAAGGTGAAGCAGGAACAGGTCGACACCTGCTGGATGGATGCCGGTGGCATGCTCGAGCCCGAATGGGCCCACTGCGGCGATGCGCGGTGGGCCGGCGGCACGATCCTGAGCTGCGGCTACCGGGTGCGCATCCGGGCCGGCGCCGAAGACATATGGGGCGCGATTACGAAAATCGGCGGCAAAACCGGCTGGTATCACCTGGACTCTCTGTGGCGGCTGCGCGGCTTCCTTGACCGCCTGGTCGGGGGGGTAGGGCTCAGAAGGGGCCGGCGGCACCGGTCCGAACTGCTGGTCGGTGATGCGCTGGATTTCTGGCGGGTCCTGAAAGTCGACCCGCCGCGCCACTTGCTGCTGCTGGCCGAAATGAAGACACCGGGCGAGGCCCTGCTGGAATTCAAGGTGACGCCGATAGGCGAAAAGCAAACCGAACTGCAGATGCTCTCGCGCTTTCTGCCGCAAGGACTGGGCGGCATCCTGTACTGGTATGTCTTGTACCCGTTTCACGAAATGGTTTTTTTCGGCATGCTCAAGGCGATCGCCAAATCGATCGACAAGCCGATCGCCGATGATCCCGAGCGTTTCACCCCTCGGTTGACGCCCTCCTGCGTGCTGAAACCGGATGTTTGAAATTGGAGACTTATCCTTCATAGTGGAGGACTGCGGGAGCCTGAACTTTTAATATCGAACCGACGGAGGGGATCATGGCCTACGAAAAAATGAGAATCATGACGGAAAAGCCACTCAATGCCGAAACGCCGGCTGAAAGCCTGCGCACCTGGACAACAGACAACGCGGTCTTTTTCAAGCGCAACCAGGGCCAGTTCGCGAGCAGCCCGGTGAACCTTTCCGAGTGGCGGCTGTCGGTCGAGGGGCTGGTGCAAAAAAAACTGACCTTGAGCTTCGACGATATCCGGCGCCTGCCGAAGGTGGAGTCGGCCGATACCCTGGAGTGCTCCGGCAACGGCCGCTCCCTTCTCGAGCAGAAAGCCTCCGGCAACCCCTGGACGATCGGCGGGGTGGGCAATGCCATCTGGGGCGGCGTGTGGCTCAAGGAGCTGCTCACGATGGCGGGGCCCGATGCCAAGGCCGCCTACGTCAGCTTCGAGGGCTTCGACGAGCCCCTGGGGTCCGCCAAAATCAAGTTCATCCGCAGCATCCCGCTCGAAAAGGCCCTCTCCTCGACTCTTCTGGCATACGAAATGAACGGCGTGCCCCTGCCCGTGGAGCACGGCTACCCGCTCAGGGCATTGGCCCTGGGGTGGACCGGGGCCAATTGCGTCAAGTGGCTCAAAAAGATCACGGTGCTCGAAAGTCCCAACGAAGGGTTTTTCATGGACAAGGTCTACCGTGTCTTTCAAAAGGGCGAAGATCCCAAAAGCGGGACGGTGGTCACGGGCATCGGCATCAAATCGATCATTTTCGAGCCGCTGAAAAACGAAACGATCCCGGCCGGTCTCATCCCCATTCGCGGCGCGGCGTATGCGGGTGAAGCGGGCATCCGGCAAGTGGAGGTATCGGTGGACAACGGCGCGAGCTGGCAGCCGGCCCGGCTGATCGGCATCGAAGCCGACTTCGCCTGGCGGCACTGGGAATACCTGTGGGAGGCCCGCCGGCCGGGAACCGCTACGATCATGGCGCGGGCAACCGATACCGACGGACTGCGGCAGCCCGATACGGCCTGCTGGAATTTTCTGGGATACGGCACGAACGGGATTCGCGAGCATGCGATCGAGGTGACGATAGCCGGCACCTGAGGAGGCAGCAGGCGTCCATCGCCAGCGCGAAAGGGGCGGTGGAAGGGTTGCCCCGGTCGCTGGCGTGGTAAAAGAGGGGTACACGGTTCACGGTTAACGGTGCAAGGTTGAAGGATGGATCCCATTTGAAAAATTACATCATCGTCGGCGGCAGTTCGGGGATCGGCTTCGAACTCACGCGCCGGCTGCTCGCGGATTCGGGTCAATGCCATTGCCCCATCCCTGACCGATACGCCGCTGGCCCAAGGGTTGCTGGCCGACGAGGGCAAACGCACGGCCGCAGCCGACCGCCATCCTCTGAAGTGTACCGGCACCCCGCACGAAATGGCAGACATCGCCCACTTCCTGTTGAGCGATGCGGCATCCTGGATAACCGGTCAGATCTTCGCCGTCGACGGCGGCATGGGAGCGGTGCGTACTTTCAAATAGGCCCTGTGCGAGCCACAGAGAGAATAAAAGGGTCTAATCCATCAACCGTAAACCTTAAACCTTTGACCCTATACCTTTTTTTCATTCGCCCGTCATCGCCCAACACAGTCGACACACTTCGGGGATAAACCGACAGCCGGTTCTGGAGGTCTATTTTTTGGTCCCCAGCCTGTTCATGATAAGTTGGCAGGTCTTGCTCTCAGGAGACATGATCATGCCGATGCCGAGCATCAGAAGGGGCACGGCAAAAACAAACCCGACCACCGGCAGGATGACAAGGCCGATGCTCAGCAGCAGGATCGAAAGAACGATAAATACAATGCCCACGGTTTTGCTCGAGAAACGTTCATTCTGACAATCGGTTCTGTCCATAGCTCCTCAAATCCTTTCTTCTGGCCAACATGATTTGTTTGATTTGACCGGCCTGACGCCGCTCCGAAAGAACATCTTCAATAAGCAAAAATAACCACGCTCAAGAGCTTCACAAGGGGCCTATCGCGACGCCAACCGCTGCTTGGAAGTGTTGGAAGCCTTCTATTGCTTTTGACCCCACACGGCATAAAATGGATCCGAAAACGGCAGGCCCGGGTAATATTTATCGGTGCGGGGCCGGGGCAGGCCGCGCACCGAGTAGGTGTGAAGGTCAGTAAAACCGCCCGAGCGCAGGAAATATTCCGAGACCAGCCCCATGCGCTCAAAATCGTGCAGCTCCCTCCAGATTCGGATCGCCTTGGGCGGAAACCAGCGGTTCGAAAAGGTGACGATGAAATGCCCCCCCGGACGCAGCACCCGCGCGACTTCCTTGAAGATGGCGAGAGGATCGGTCAGATATTCGACCGACACGGTGTTCAGCACCACGTCGAACGCCTCGTTTTCATAAGGCAGGACCTTGTCGACATTGATATCCTGGACGGCGTGCTCGGTCAATTGCGAATTGCCTTTCAGCTCTTCCGCATTCAATCCCAGCCCCGCGAGCCGGGATGGCGTCACAGCCGTCGGAAAATGCGACTGCCAGCTGCTCATCAGGTCTAGAACCCGCATCCCGTCGGCGAGAAACCGCCCGTAAGTGTTGCGCACCATTTCGATGGCGGTATCGTCGATGTGTTGAACGAAGCGGGGTTTTTCGTAAAACCTGGTATCGGGGCTTTCATTCTGGCGCTCGAACGGGTTGGCGGCGAAAAAATCCGTGGCCTCTTCCCGCCAGCGGGCCTGCATGCCGATGCCATTGGTCAGCGTTTCGATCCAGTCGACGCTGGTTCCGCCGCGTTCGACGTTCTTGTTCGTGACCTGTCCGACCAGACACGATAGCGTCAAAGCCTTTCCGGCCACGGGGTGATTGAGATCGACGGTCACATGGCCATTGTTGACCCCGACGCAGCGAAACGGCTGAATGTTGGCCTTGAAGACGCCGGCTACGCCGCTCAACAAGCCCTGCGGATAGAAGCGACCGAGATGAGGGCTATTACCCTGAGGAATTTTCAGGTTGTTTTCGAATTGGGCGTTTTTTATGGTGAACATTTTCTTATTGTCGTAAGGCGGCACCGACTTTCCGGCTTCCAGTGCCACCTCGACGGATTCGCCGGCTTCCCTGCCCATCAGAGATTCGATCAGAACGGGCGGAAAATAGTCACGCCAGATGTTTACGCCAGTGGCCTGATAGCAATCCGTGTGACTGGCCCCCTCGCTCTTCCAGCGCAGGTTGAAAAATATGTCCACCAGACTGTCCCGGTTGATTTGGCTCATTTGTTTACTCCCCTTGGTTTGTGTTGCTTCTCCGGACCGGAAAAGCGAATCTGCAACTGCTTAAACGACATCGGGCATCCGATAATTGCCCGAAAACAATTGATGTGACCTTAAGTTAAATATTCGGAATCAACGTGCAATACGAAGAGAACTGGACCTTTATGATAGGTAAAAACTACAGTTTCCGAACCAGAAATGAGCAATTTTGCGCAAGTTCAAGGAAAACGGGAGCAATGGCGCGGAGGCATACTTCCTGTATGCCGCACAAGCGATTGCTCTCGTTTGACGCCGAAATTGCGTAAAAGGGCCATTTCTGGGCGGGTACTCAGGAAAGCGAGAGCAAGTACGACCTCAAATTCGCCCCCTGGCTCGTCAGGGAAAATTTGCGGCGCAGATTTTTGCGGTGAAAATTGACGGTGGTTTCGGCGATGTGGAGAATGCCGGCGATTTCTTTGCTGGTTTTGCCATCCTTGACCAGGCCCGCCACCTGCATCTCCTGGGGCGTCAGCATGATCTTGGCATTGGCGAAGGACTGGAG
>JBAPWQ010000496.1:0-3605 GCA_049283795.1 Desulfobacterales bacterium
ACTCAGGCAGACCGGTACTCCCGTGTCGATTGAACAGATTTTCAAACGCATCGGGGAGGGCGGCGGAAAATGATTGATTACCAACTGTACAGCAAAATCAGGCATCTTTGTCAGCAGGACGGATTAACGGCCCAACAGATCGCCCGGCATCTGGCCATGGATGTGAGAACGGTAAAAAAATGGCTCGAGGAAAAGCAGTTCAAACCCCGAGAAAGCTCACCGCGGGCCAGCAAGCTCGATCCTTTCAAACGCGATATGGTGCGCCTGCTCGAAGCCCATCCCTACACGGCTATTCAGCTTCTTCAACGCCTGCGTGAGCAGGGCTTTGAGGGCGGGTATTCGATTGTCAAAGACTACGTCCGCAAGGTCAGACCGTCCAAAACCCGTGCCTTTCTCACCCTCTCGTTTGCCCCGGGCGAGTGTGCCCAGGTGGACTGGGGCTCCTTTGGGGCGGTCAATGTCGGAGCCACCCGCAGACGCTTGAGTTTTTTCGTCATGGTGCTTTGCTACAGCCGCATGATGTATGTGGAGTTCAGCGTCTCGCAAACCATGGAACATTTTCTGGGATGCCACCAAAACGCTTTCGAGTGCTTCGGATTGGTTCCCCGGAAAATCATGGTCGATAATCTCAAGAGTGCCGTGTTAAAACGCATCCTCGGAAAGCCGCCGGTGTTTAGCCCCAGATACCTGGATTTTGCCAACCACTACGGGTTTACCATCGTGGCCTGCAATGTCGGCAAGGGCAATGAAAAGGGCCGCGTGGAAAACGGTGTCGGCTATGTCAAAAAGAACCTGCTGGCCGGCTTGGAGATACCGGATTTTACCGCGATCCATCCGGCGGCCCGCCACTGGCTCGACACCATCGCCAATGTGCGTATTCACGGTGAGACTCATGAAAGGCCGGTTGATCGTTTTGAAAACGAACGGCCCTATCTGCACCCGCTGCCCCGTCACCGCTTCGACATCGCCACGGTCTCCCAAGTCCGGGCTTCGGCTCAGTTCCGCGTGGCGCTCGATGCCAATCGTTACTCGGTGCCGGCCGAGTATGCCAGCCGGCCACTGACCCTAAAAACCTATCCGGACCGGATTTGTCTCTACTGCGACTCTAAACTGATCGCCCGCCATGTCCGAAGCTATGAGCGCCACCAGGACATTGAAGATCCGGATCATCCCAAACAGCTTTTGCTGTGGCGCAAAAAGGCCCGTGAACAAAAAATCGTCATGCGGTTTTTGGCGCTCTCGCCCAAGGCCGCGCAGTATTACCAAAAACTCGAGCAGCGCCGCATGAACCCCTATCATCACGTGCAGAAAATCGTGGCCTTGAGCGAAATCTACGACGCCGAAGCAGTCGCCAGGGCACTTGAGGATGCGCTTACCTTTCAGGCCTTCTCCTGCGAGTATATTGCCAATCTGCTCGAGCAGCGCACCCGCCGTCTGCCCGAACCCGGCGCATTGCTTCTGACCCGGCGTGAAGACCTGTTGGACCTTAAGCTGGAGCTGCCCGATCTGACCATCTACCATACCGATAAGGAGGAGCCATGACTGGCAAAGATCCTCTTGTCGACTCCCCGCTTGACCAGAACCTGAAGTACTTGAAACTGCCGTTTATGCGCCATCAGCACCATCCGATGGCCAAACAGGCGGCCATCGGCAACTGGTCACACGAAGATTACCTTGAGAAAATAGTCGATGGGGAAGCGGCCATGCGCAAAGACCGTTCCACTGAGCGCCGCATCCGCCTGGCACGCTTTCCGGTCGTCAAAACCCTGGATCAGTTCAACTGGAGCTGGCCGAAAAAAGTCAACCGCCTCCAGGTTCAGCAACTCTTCAGGCTGCAGTTCATCAAGCAGCCGGCTAACATTATTTTTTTGGGCGGTGTCGGACTGGGTAAAACCCATCTGGCCTCGGCTCTGGGCTATGCCGCCTGCCTCAATGGCCACACGGTTTTGTTTGCCACGGCCATCGATGTGATCAACACCCTTTGCGCCGCCCAGGCTGCCGGACGGATGAAACAGGAGTTGAAAAAATATACCCGCCCCTCACTATTGATCCTCGACGAGTTGGGCTTCCTGCCCATCGACAAAACCGGAGCGGACCTTTTGTTCCAGGTCATCAGCCGGCGCTACGAACAGGGCGCACTGGTGATCACCTCTAATCGCGCGTTTAAAGACTGGCCGGAAATCTTTAATAACGACAGTACCCTGACATCCGCGATTCTCGACCGGTTGCTGCACCATGCCGAAACCGTTCTCATCCAGGGAAAAAGCTACCGCATGAAAGAACAAATCGAGGTATAAATCGGCTGAAAAAGGTTGCCGAAGACCTTTGTAAACGGCTCCGGCAACCCAAATTTATCTTTGGTTATGGTATGCAATTTTAATCCGCCACGTTTAAGACATTTTCGGGCCGCCACTAACAGAAAGGTCGAGAAATCGCATTCGGCTGCCGGGAGGGTTCTTCTGCAGGGCGTTGCTCTTCACATAAGCGACAAAGACTTCCGGATTAGTTGCATATTCCGCAAATCCCACGAGAGCTGGATTGAATCCAGTGTGCCGCGCTAACACAACGCTGATGGTATGAGTTCTTGAACCGGATTGTTTTCCGATCGCGACAATATCGGAGCCCTCAAGGTGCATGTCCTCACGCCTGTACCAGCCAGATCCCTGAGGCGGCAGAATCGAAAATCCGTAGGACTCTATGCGGACCGTTGGATCCTTTATTGGGGCAAACTCCGGTGCCGCACAACCAGTAAATGAAAGAACCACGATAAACCAGCTGATTACCCATCTCATTTTTGTACCTCATTGGGAAGGTGAGCGATAAAATCATTCGTGTTAGTCTTTGCATAAGATTATGTATGAGATGTGCGTCCATCGCTTGAGGTCAATTGCGCCATATTGGCCCTTTATGTTAAAATTAAAGAGGTTTCGCTGCCACACCGAGGTCTTTAAAAGGTTACGATTAGGTGTAAAATGCAACGTTGTTAATCTTTCGTTACGGAAAGTATTATTTATCTATATTGCCACGATGGTATATTTTTCTCGTCCGGATTTAAGCCAGTCAGTTTTTTAAGTATTTCCTGGGCGAGTTTCAGAGCCGCCCCTGATTGCGTCTGAGGTATGAACACGACATGTAACATATATGCCAGACCCAGAAACTCCCCTTTCGACGAAGCTGTAATGGTGCCGATCAAGTTGCCTGACGGCACTTCCCAAATGGTTGCCTCTAAAACTGTTTCGTTGCCGCAAGCAGCTATACCAAATGGAATAATATATAAGGGCATATGTATTGCGGTGTCGATTTTTTCATTTACAAAAATGACGTACCGTAAACGTTCCTTCAATGCCTTCGATTCAGATATATATAATTCTGTCAAAATAGGTTCGCTAAACTTTATGAATGGCTCAGCCCCCTGAAGTTCGCGTAATTCTTTTATTGCGAACTGACCCGGCACTGGATTAAGCAATAACATATACCTGGATAACTGTTCGACAGTATCATTCTTAAAATCAAGCATGCACCCCATAGTAAAATAAGGTTCGCCGAAATAACCAGGACGTGATGCGTTATTGCCATAGATACAGATCGTATCACCCATTTCTATC
>JBAPWQ010000497.1:0-13749 GCA_049283795.1 Desulfobacterales bacterium
TCAACGGCCGCATCCGCGGCGTGGCCGGCGTGGTCGGCTGCACCAACCCGCGCGTCAAGCAAGACTGGGTCCATGTGGAACTGGTCAAGGAACTGATCAAGAACGACGTTCTGGTCGTGCAGACCGGTTGTTCCCAGGTCGCACTGGCCAAGGCCGGGCTGACCACGCCCGAAGCATCGGTCATGGCCGGTCCCGGCCTGCGCGAGGTCTGCGAAACTGTCGGCATGCCGCCGGTGCTCGGTATCGGTTCGTGCGTCGACAACAGCCGGATCCTGATCGCCTGCGCCGAGATGGTCAAGGAGGGTGGTCTGGGCGAGAGCATGGCCGACCTGCCGGTGGCCGGCGCCGCACCGGAGTGGATGAGCGAGAAGGCCATCAGCATCGGCCATTACTTCGTGGCCTCGGGGGTCTACACCGTGTTCGGCGTCACCTTCCCGATCGTGGAAGACACCAAGTTCTACAACCTGCTCTTCGACGGCCTGGAAAAACAGGGGCTTGGCAAGTGGGGTTTTTCACCCGATCCCTATGAAATGGCCCGCATGATGATCGAGCACATCGACAAGAAACGCAAGGCCCTGGGGATCGACAAGGCCCGCGAGCGCGTGTTGATGGATATGGCCGATCGTCAGAAGCTGGAAGTCGCCTAAGCGGCACCGGAGTAGATCGGATAAGATCGGATCACCTTGAATACCTGGAAGGGGCTCGTGAGCGAGCCCCTTCTTTTATGCGGAGGATTCACGAACAACGCCGCAGCGCCCTTCGACCAGGTCGGCCAGCTGGGCGATGTCGTTTAATCCGAAGGTCGGAACGCCCGGCTCGATCGCCGAGTCGGTCACGAAGGCGATCAACCGGTTGTCATCCCCACAAAGGGGCTGTGCGTGCACCGCCTGCCGGAACACTTCTATCTTCGGCATGCCGCCGGATTTAAAGCCCTCGGTCAGGACCAGATCGACATCCTCGAAGTATTTTTCGAGGTCCTCGAGTTTCGGGGAGGCCAGGCTCTTGATCATCGCCACGGTTTGCGGCGCAACCACCATGACGGTGTCGGCCCCGGCCTGCTTGTGGCGCCAGCTGTCTTTTCCCGGCTTGTCCATTTCGATCTCATGGGCCGAATGCTTGACAGTGCCGATCCTCAAACCGCGGCGTTTCAATTCCGCCACCAGTTTCTCGATCAACGTCGTTTTCCCGCTTCCGGATTTACCCACGATCGAAAGAATGACCGGCATTGCACCTCCTGAGGATTGACTGCACCCACAGAGTCCGATGTTAACGACTTTGTCATGCGGCTCGCGGCGCTGATCCCGCCGCTGTGGTCCCGCGCGAAACGCCCCGAAGCTAACCCCCGCCATCCCGGTTGTCAAGCCGGATTGCCGCCGGTCTCAGATTGATAACCGCCCCAAAATGTTTATACTGTCCGGGATTGGTCGGTTGAGTCGGTTAGGTCGGTTGAGCCAGTTGTGAGTTTGTTGGGTTTGTTAGTTAAATGGATGATCGATTGAGCGCTCGAAATCTTTTTCCCTGCGCGGCGTGTAGGACAATGCGCCAGCGCCTGGGTGGGCGCTGGCAAAACGGGGGCTGACTGTCTGTGGGGGGCGAAAAATTTTTCACCCCCTCCTGCGGCTGTGCGTGAGGGACACCGATGGCGCTTCTGGAAGTAAAAAACCTGGTCAAAAAATACGGCCGCACGACTGCGGTCGACGGGGTTTCCTTTGCCATCTCCCAGGGAACGTGTTTCGGCCTGCTCGGACCCAACGGCGCCGGCAAAACGACGAGCATCGAAGTCATCGAAGACATCATCGCCCCGACCGCAGGCGATATCCTCTACAAGGGACAGCCGCGATCCGATAATTTCCGGGCCGAGGTGGGAATTTTGTTCCAACAGACCGCCCTGCTGTCCTTTCTGACGGTCCATGAAACGCTGGTGACGTTTCAGAACCTCTATACGGACACCGCCGACCTGCAGGAGCTGATCACGATGTGTCACCTGCAGGATTTTTTAAAGCAGTACAACGACCGCATTTCCGGCGGCCAGAGACAGCGCTTCATGCTGGCGCTGGCCCTGGTCAACAAGCCCGAACTGGTTTTCCTGGATGAACCGTCCACCGGCCTGGACCCCCAGGCGCGCCGCAACCTGTGGGATATCGTTCAGAATATCAAGGCCGGCGGCCGCACCATCGTGCTGACCACCCACAACATGGAAGAGGCGCAGGCCCTGTGTGACGATATTGCCATCATGGACTACGGCCGCATCATCGCCCGCGGGTCGCCGGCGGAGCTGATCAAACGCCACTGTGGCGGTGTCACCGTGGTGCTGCCGCTGGCAAGTGCCCAAATGGCGCTGCTCTCGCTTTCCGCTCCCTTCCAGGTGGTTCAGGACAGGGTCGAAATCATAACCGATGACCTCAACGGCTGCGTGGCGGAACTCGTCGCCAGAAACGTCGACCTGAAGGACATGACCGTGCGCTCGCCGAACCTCGAAGATGTCTTTCTCACCTTGACCGGCCGCCAGCTGCGAGATTGAATCATGCGGATAAAGAGGCTCTGGACCCTGTTTGTCGCCCGCAACCGTGAATTTCTGCGCGATCGGGCCGCGTTCGGCTGGAATTTTCTCTTCCCGTTTCTGATCATCGGCGGATTCGGTTTGATCTTCGGCAGCGACCGCTATGCCGAGTACAAGGTCGGCGTTTTTCCCGTGGCAGCCGAAAATGCGGCCCCGGCCACCCTGGACATTTCCGCTCCCTTTAGTCAGACCCGTTACATCCAGTTTGTGGGGTTCAAAACCGCCGACGAGGCCTTTGACAAACTCAAGCACTACAAGATCGATTTTTTGATCAAGGCCGGCCCGCCGCCCTACCCGTATTGGCTCAACACCACCTCACCCAAGGGCTATTTCGTGGAAAAAATTTTTCTAAGCAGCCTGCTGCCGCCGGACCAGTCGCTGCCGGCCCGGAAGAATGAGGTCAGCGGGCGGCAGATCCGTTACGTGGACTGGTTTTTCCCGGGCATTCTGACCATGAACATGATGTTCAGCGCTCTGTGGGGCGTGGGATACGTGGTCGTCCGCTACCGCAAGAACGGGGTGCTCAAACGCCTGAAGGCCACACCGCTGACGGCCTTCGAATATCTGAGCGCCCAGATGCTCTCGCGCATTTTTCTGCTGATGTTCACGCTGGTGGTAGTCTGGGTCGGCTGCGATCTGATTTTTACATTTCACGTGGAAGGCTCGTATCTGGATCTCGCCATCGTTTTTTTCGTCGGCAGCCTCAGTTTGACCGCCCTGGGCCTGGTAATCGCCGCGCGGGGCACCAGCGAGGAATTTGCGACCGGATTGCTGAACTTCATCGCCTGGCCGATGATGTTTCTGTCCGAAGTCTGGTTCTCGATAGAAGGGGCGCCCCATTGGGTCAAAAGCATCGCCGCCGTATTTCCCCTGACCCACCTTTTAAAGGCCGTGCGCAAGATCATGAACGACGGCGCGGGCCTGATCGACGTTGCCCCCGAGCTGGCGGTGCTATCGCTGATGACCCTTGCTTTCCTGGCGATCGGCGCCTGGCTGTTTTCCTGGAACCGTTGACGCATGCGAAGGTGAACCGATGACATCAGATCTCCTGCACGACGCATCAGCCTACGGCGGCCCCGGCTGGGCGCCGCGTCCAAGCTCATTGGCCGAGGAGGCCGGCCGCATCTGGGGGACCTTCGGCCAGTCAACGGAATGGTCGGACCTGAAAACGGTTCTGATGCACCGGCCGGGTCCGGAACTTTGCACCATGCAGAAACCCGACGCGGTCTTGATGCTCGACCGGCTGGATGCGCAAAAAGCCGGCGTCCAGCACGATGCGCTCGCCCTGGCTTACCGCCAGGCCGGGATCGATGTCGTTTACGTCGACCCCGCGGAGACCCGGTTCCCGAACCAGATGTTTGTTGCCGACCTGATGTTCATGACACCTGAAGGCGCCATTCTGGCCCGGCCGGCGTCCGCGGTCCGGGCGGGTGAAGAACGCTGGGTGGCCCGGCGGCTATCCGATCTGGGGGTGCCGATCCTGAAGTCAATTCGGGGACGGGGAACTTTCGAAGGCGCCGATGCGGCCTGGATCAACCCAGCGACGGTTCTTTTGGGCCGCGGGCTGCGCACCAATGAGGAGGGGGCCTGCCAGGTGACAACTCTATTGCAGGAAATGAAGGTCCGGGTCATCCGGATCGACCTGCCCTGCGGCACCATGCACCTGATGGGAATGCTGCGGTTTGTGGACCATGACTTCGCGCTGGCCTGGCCGCAGCGGCTGGCGCATGTCGCAGTTGAAGCGCTGCGCGACCAGGGTTTCGCCGTTCACTTTATCCCGGATGAGGCCGAGGCCGAGCGGGGATTCGCCTTGAACTTTGTCACTCTCGGACCGCAAAAAATTCTCATGCCGGCCGGAAACCCAGTTACAAAGTCATTTTACGAAAATCTCGGGATCACCTGCCTTACGGTTGACGTCGACGAACTGGCCAAGGCCGCCGGTGCGATCGGCTGCCTGACCGGAATCATCGCGCGCGAACCGGCAGCGGCCTGATGAAATGACCGCCTGAGGCGTGCAGCCGCAAGTGACCGTCCCCCATCGTTTTTCAGCGTGGTTATCGCGTCTCCCTCGACCTATTCTTTTCTCCCGCGCTACCGTGACGTCTGCCCTACTATCGGGAAAATCCCTTCAGCGGCTGAAGGGATTTCCCTAAGCGAATTGAAGTCCCCGCCCTATGGACATGAGAGATAACGTATTACATAAGTAACACTCATCAGTCCTTATAGCATTCACGTATCAAAAGGGAGACTTGATGCCATGCACGCGAAAGACACCGCCGGCTTGTTCATCTCACTTCAAAGGACCATTTTCAATGGGGCCTTCGAGACACTATCCCTTCTGCAGGACGAAGCCGCCGAACTCCATGATGGGTGGCTCCGCAAGATGGGTGTCGTCCCTCACTTCGATGCCGCTCTGGGGCAATGGCTGGCGACGTTCAAGCAGGGCCGCAACGATCTCAAACGGCTTGTTGACAGCCATTTTAAAAAAATGGAAAGTATCTGGCCGCCAACCACCGGCGGAAAGATAGCCGGGACGATCATGCCCTCGGCCGCCGAGACCGGCGAAAAGCGGAAGGCGGCCTGACCCCTTTCGTCGATCAAGGAGTGCAGAGATGAGCCCGACCGACAAAAGAAGATGGCCCCGCGCGGCGTGTGACATGCCGGTGATGTATTGTCACGGAAACAAAGAGCCGTTTTATGCCGCCACCACCCGCAACAACAGTGTCGACGGGTTGCATTTCGTCGGCGACACGGCCGTGCAGGATGGCGATACCTGTCACATCCTGATCGAAAAGGACCCGCAGGCCTTGAGCTGCCCCCCGGATTTCAAGCTCTGCAACGCCACGGTGAAGTGGTGTTCTCCGGTGTCATCGGACGCCCGGCCCGCTTTCGCCATCGGCGTTCAGCTCGACGGCTGGTGCCGGTCCCTTGACAGCTCTGAAGTCCAGAGAATTTTTTACCCCTGTGATGCCTGCGGGGAAGCGATCATCAGTTGCGATATCTGCAGGATAGACGGTCCCCTTTTCCTGTGTTCCAAATGCCACGGCCGCCTGCAGCTGATTCCCGATGGGCCCTTAAAAGAATCCTACCTCAGGTGTCTGTGCGGCAATGTCATTTGAAGTCGATCGGGTTCCGGACGCATCGGAACCGTCCCCCTGTGGCACCGGTCGCCTCCGGCGCCTCATCGCTCCTGCCAGTAAGGCCTAACGGTGACCTCGTTGAGGGCCACGGACCGCGGCCGCGTCAAGGCGAAATAAATGGCCTCGGCGATGTCCTCCGGCTTCAGCAACTCGCCCTTGTCCGTCGGCAGAGACATCCCGCCCGCAGAGAAAGAATCGAAAAAATGCGTGTCGACCATGCCGGGGTTCACGGTCGCCACCCGAATGTTGTGCGTCTGCACCTCGTTGCGCAGTCCTTCCGAAAAGGCCCGCACGGCGAACTTGGTAGCCGAGTAAAGGGCGAAGTTGGGAGAGTACTTCAACCCGGCGACCGAGGCGATGTTCACGATATCGCCCCTCTGCCGCTCTATCATGACCGGTAAAACCGACCGGGCCATGTGATAGACGCCCAGCACATTGACCAGCACCATCGTTTCCGCCTCTGCGGGACTGGAATCGACCACCGGTCCCGAGAATCCTATGCCGGCATTGTTGATCAGGATGTCGACGCCCCCATATCGTTGCCCGGCGGCGTGAACCAATCCCTCGCAGTCCGCCAGGCGCGTCACATCACAGCGTTGCACATGGATTGCCGCCCCCAGGGCCGCAACCTCCTTGTTGAGCGCTTCCAGTCCTTCCACACCGGTGGCCCCGGCCACCAGCGCGACCCCGTCGCGTGCCAACCGAATTGCCGTCGCCCGGCCGATGCCCTTGCTGGCGCCCGTGATCACGGCAACCTTGCCGCTTAACTGTTCCATATTATCTCCGATGGTTAAATACTTCTCGTCGCAGTATTAAACCGACGCTGGATCAGTTCACTTGTTCCTGCCGGCGGCGCTGCGTAGCAATTGCAGGACGTTGCGCTGTTCGGCCAATTTTTCCATGAATTTCGACTCGGCCTTGCCGAACTCGTCGTCCGAAATCATGCCACTGACGTAATCGCGCCGTATCTGGCGCAGCGATCGCGCCATTTCCTTCAGCTCGTTTTCCATTTTTTCTATAGCCGCCTCCGGGTCGACCGGTTTGCCCTTCATGTCCCGGACGCCCAACACCTCGGGTCTAAATTCTGTTGCCATGAGTTGACCTCGCACGTCGATATCGTAAAGTTAAAGACGAGTGGATTTGATCCCTGCCTGTGAAGATAACCTCTTTAATAAGCAAGTCGAGGCAGTCGTGCGGATGGGATCATTTTTTCAACGCACCGACGATCCCGCGCGCCGCGCCGGCCAGCAGCATCATTTCGGTGCCTACGGCCACGAGTTTATAACCATCCGCGATATAGGGCCGGGCCTCGATCGCACTCGCCACGAATACGCCCAGCGGGGTGCCGGCCGCGGCGGCCCGTTTGCGCACCGCTGCGATCGCCGCCACAACTGCGGGATCATCGATCCGGCCGGTGCACCCCATGCTGGCCGACAAGTCATAGGGCCCGATGAAAAGGGCATCGACGTTGTCTACACCGAGAATCTCGTCGATCTGCTCAACCGCAGCGAGAGTCTCGATCTGCAGTACGACGGCGACGGTGCTGTTGGCGTCCTTCAGGTAGGCTGCAAAAGCGGCGCCATATCCTTGAGCCCTCGCCAGGCCGATGCTGCGACGGCCCATGGGCGGATATTTGCTGAACCGAACCGCCCGCCGCGCCTCTTCCGCCGAACTCACCTGCGGCACGATGATGCCGTCAGCTCCGGCATCCAGGCTCTTTTTTATCCAGACTTCTTCCAATGCCGGTACCCGAACCAGGCAGGGCAGCTTGCCGCCCACGGCCTGAAGTACGCGCTGAACGGCAAGAACATCGAGGGCACCGTGCTCCATGTCGATGAAAAGCCAGTCAAAGCCGCACGACGCCAGAAGCTCTGCGATTTCGGGCGAAGGGCTCCCGATGAGTGTCCCGACAAATGGCCCCGCCTCCTGTCGAATAAATGATTGCATATACACTCCTACCTTTGAAGACCTCTCCGTTTATGGCTTAATATATGAGGAACACCCCCGATTTTTACTGAAATTCCACGGTATCAGTATAACCTTGTTTACTCAATATAAAGTTGCCCTAATAACGATAATCTCAATAAATACCTGAAATTAAATTAAATTTTTATTATTTTAACCGGCTTGCATGTATTTTGCACTTCCGGTGGCGAACGCCACGTTCAAGAAGGAAAATATTTAAGGTTCAACTTGGGCCTTGACCATCAAACCGAATGCGGTTATCAAAGAACAAGGGGAACACGTAATGATGAAAACTGACATATTTAAAAACAGTTCACCCCGTATGCTGGCCACGTGGTTTGTTTGTGGAATGGCGCTTCTTTACCTGGGGTTGTTTCCCCCCTTAACCGGCACCGATCACCCTGGCTTCTCCGCCGCCCGCCACTATCCACCCATCCCATCGTTGTTCCCGCAGCGGTTGATCGCCTTCGATCCCTTTCGGGTCCCACTAAAGATACAACAGATCAACCGTCGTTTTTTTCTTCAGCCGGTTCATCCGGTAAAAAAAACCGTCAACGCCCCACCGCCCGTACCTGCAAAGCCGAAACGCCGCCTGCCCCAATTCAAGCATGAACACACCTTTCTGCCCCTGATCGCCGCGGCCTCGGCCCGGTACAACGTCGATAAGGCCATGATCAAGGCCATCATCCGCGCCGAATCCGGTTATAACCCGCAGGCCCTGTCCCCCGCCGGTGCTGGCGGCCTGATGCAATTGATGCCCCTGACGGCTGAATCGTTGGGCGTCGAGGACATTTTCGATCCGGCGCAAAACATCAACGCCGGTGTCAGGTATTTCAAGAAGCTCATGAAAATGTTCAAATACGATGTCAGCCTGGCGCTGGCCGCGTACAACGCCGGTATTCAGCGCGTCTACGAGTACAACGGCATCCCGCCCTTCACCACGACCCAGATATACGTCAAAAAAGTTCTCGAGTATCACCAGTACTATTCAAACCAGCCCGGCAGAGAAGAAAACCCGCCCCTTGCTTCATCAGAGGGATGACATGTGATAGAAAAAGTCATCATCATGGGCGCCGCCGGCCGGGATTTCCACAACTTCAACGTCTATTTCAAGGACAATCCGCGCTACAGTGTCATCGCCTTCACGGCGGCCCAGATCCCTGACATCGACGGCCGCCGCTATCCGCCCGAGCTGGCCGGGGGAATTTATCCGGCCGGCATCCCCATTTATCCCGAAGAAGAGTTGCGCGATCTCATCCGCCGCCACAGAATCGATCTGGTCGCCTTTTCCTACAGTGACGTGCCCCATGCCGAGGTCATGCACAAGGCATCCATCGCCATGGCCGGGGGTGCCGATTTCACCCTGATCGGCGCCACCTACACCATGCTGCGCGCCGGCAAGCCGGTGGTTGCCGTATGCGCCGTGCGAACGGGTTGCGGCAAGTCGCAAACGACCCGAAAAGTCTGTGAAATTATGCGCCGTCAGGGCAAAAAGGTGGTGGCGGTGCGCCATCCCATGCCTTACGGCGATTTGCGCCTGCAGGAAATCCAGCGCTTTTCGAGTTACGCCGACTTCGAGAAGCACCACTGCACCATCGAGGAACGCGAGGAGTATGAACCCCTGGTCGATCTGGGCATCGTGGTGTATGCCGGGATCGATTACGGGAAAATCCTGAAAGCCGCCGAAAATGAGGCCGATGTCATCGTCTGGGACGGGGGCAACAACGATACGCCTTTTTATTTTCCGGACGTTCACATCGTGCTCTTCGATCCGCACCGGGCCGGTCACGAACGCCTCTATTATCCCGGTGAAACCAATATGCTGATGGCCGACATCGCCGTGATCAACAAGGTCGACAGCGCCCCTCCCGAAAAGGTGGATCAGGTGCGGCGCAACATCGTCCGATATGCCCCGCGGGCACGGATCGTCATGGCGGAATCCTCCGTGCTGGTGCAGCGGCCGGAACTGATTGCCGCCAAACGCGTGCTGGTGGTCGAAGACGGCCCTACGCTGACCCATGGTGAAATGGCGTTCGGCGCCGGCCTGATTGCCGCCGAAAAGCACGGTGCCGGTAAAATCATCGATCCCCGTCCCCACGCCGTCGGCTCTCTTAAAACCATTTACGAAAAATACCCCCACATCGGAAACGTTCTCCCGGCCATGGGCTACAGCCCCGGCCAGATCAGGGACCTGGAGCAAACCATTGCGTCCGCCGACTGCGACCTGGTGCTCTTTGCCACCCCCATTCACCTGCCGCGGATTTTGACTATTGCAAAGCCGACCCTGCGGGTCAGATACGAATACCAGGATCAAGGCATCCCCCGCCTGGAAGAGGTCCTCCTGGAAAAATTTGCCAAAAAGATTCCGAGAGAAAAACGGTAATGACACGCGACGCGGGCGAGAAAAAGATCCTGCTCGTGGCGTTGGGCGGCAACGCCCTGATTCGCAAGGGCCAGGAGGGGACCGCCCAACAGCAGTTCGAAAACCTGAAGGTGCCGATTCGCCAGATCGCACGGCTCAGCCGGCAGTATCGAATCATCATCACGCATGGCAATGGCCCCCAGGTGGGCAACCTGCTCCTGCAGCAGGAAAGTTGCAGCCTCGTTCCCCGGCTGCCACTGGAAATCCTGGTGGCCCAGACCCAGGGACAGATCGGTTACATGATCGAGTCGAGTCTCGACAACCAGCTCATGGCGTTGGGTATTTATAACAAACCGTTGGTCAGCCTGATCAGCTACGTTGTGGTGGATGAAAATGACCCGGCTTTTCGCACGCCCACAAAGCCGATCGGACCGGTTTACACCGCAAAGCGGGCCGCCGCGGTCCCCTACCCCACGCGTCAAACACCCAAAGGCTGGCGGCGGGTCGTCGTGTCCCCGAAGCCGGTGACCATCGTCGAAAAACGGGAAATCGGGCGGCTGATCGCGCTGGACTTCATCGTCATCTGCTGCGGCGGCGGCGGTATTCCGGTCGTCCGCGAAGGACGCGCCTTCTGCGGTGTGGATGCGGTCATCGACAAAGACCTGGCCAGTGCCAGGCTGGCCGAGGAAGTGGGCGTCGACCTCTTTCTGATGGCCACCGATGAAGCCGGCGCCATGCTCAATTACGGTCGTTCGGATCAGGCTCTTTTGAGGGAAATGTCGACGTCCGACGCACGATGGTATCTTCGGCAAGGGCAATTTCCGGCCGGCTCGATGGGTCCCAAGATCGAGGCCGCCGTGCAGTTCGTGGAGAACCGGGGCAAGCGGGCGGCAATCTGCTCGATTGCGGAGATCGAGGCGGCCGTGCAGGGCAAAGCGGGCACACAGATGGTAAAATGACAGGCGTCAAGAACGCCGCTTGCCGAGGCCGCGTTCGACGGTTACAACAAAGTCCTGGACATTGGTCAGGATCGAACGGGCCGTCAGCGAGCCCCGGTCGGCCAACTTGCTGACCGCAAACTCGGACATGTCCACCGAATAAAAGTAGACCGGGCGGACTACGCCGCCCGCCACCGTGTAGGAGGGCGTCATATTGCCGGTTGCGATGGCATGCAGCTGGGTAGCCAGGCAGACGATGGTGGTGGCCTTGCGGGTCAGGCCGCGCATGCGGTCCTGGGCCCGGTAGACGTCGGCGATCACCTCGGGCATGGGCCCGTCGTCGCGAATGGATCCGGCCAGCACATAAGGAATTTTTTCCCCGACCACGGCCCGCATGACCCCGTCGTTGATGGCGCCCCGGCCCACCGCGGTTTCGATCGAACCGATGCCGCGGATTTTGTTGAGCGCGTCCAGGTGCCGGTAATGCCCCAGGGCCACCGTGCGCTTGGCATAGAGTTCCTGGCCTAGGGCCGTTCCGAACAGGGCGCCCTCCAGGTCGTGGGTAGCCAGGGCGTTGCCGGCCATCAGGCCGTGCACGAAACCGGTTTCGATCAGCCGGGTAAAGGCCTTGCGCGAGTCGTGGTCGAACACCACGGCCGGCCCGAGAACCCAGAGGATGAATCCGTTCTCCCGTTCGTATCCCAGAAGATCGTAGAGTTCGTCGTAGTCGATGGAAAAAGAGGTCTCGCGGGTCAGGTGTGACCGGAAGGCGAATTTTTCCTTGACGTGCGGCGGGAACTCGAAGGCTTCGGTGTGGACGTAAATACCGTCTTCGCCGTTTTCGCGCCGACCGCAGGCGACCTGGTCGCCGGCTGCGAGGTTCCTGAATTCCGTCACCTCGAGCCGGCCGTCTGCGGTGCGAACCACGACGCAGTCCATGCGCGACTCTTCCAGCAGGCGCCATTCGGCGGCGTGGAGGTGAAAATATTCCGGGTAGACGGAGGTGGCATGATAATCGGCGGGGGCCACGCCGGGTGACGTCACCGGCTTGAAAACCACGGTGGGTGAACTCGTGAAAGGCTCGATTTTAAGATCCGGCGCCCTGTAGGACGGTAGAACGAATGCCATGACGCACCTCCGTGACGTGGATGAGGGTAAATAAAGGGCCTGAAAAAAAATTCAGATATGGACCGAGTATATACTTCGAATGATCAATCGGGCAACAAACCCCAGAAGTATAGGCTTTAAGATAAAGGTTTGGATAGAAGGTGACGCATGATTCCCATCGCGCAGTTCCGACAGGCCGCGGCGCTGATTGAAGGCAAGGCCCTCAAGACGCCGCTGGTCAATTCACCGGCCCTCAGCCGTATGTTCGGCGGCGAGATTTACCTCAAACTCGAAAATCTGCAAAAGACCGGGTCGTTTAAAATTCGCGGCGCCACCCACAAACTGCTCAAGTGCAAACAAGATATCGGGGCCGGCGGGGTCGTGGCGGCTTCCGCCGGAAACCATGCCCAGGGCGTGGCCCTGGCGGCCCGGCAGCTCGGCATACCGGCCACCATCGTCATGCCCGAATGGGTGTCCATCTCGAAGGAGGAGGCCACCCGCATGTACGGGAGCCGGGTGGTCATCTCCGGCCAGAGTATCGGCGAGTGTCTGGACGAAGCCCGGCGTCTCTCCCGCCAGGGCCTTCTTTTTGTCCACCCTTTCGACGATGCGGACATCATCGCCGGCCAGGGCACCGTGGGCCTCGAAATATTCGATGAAATGCCGGACGCCGACCTCGTCGTGGTCCCGGTGGGGGGCGGCGGCCTGATTGCCGGCATCGCCGCGGTCGCCCGGGCGATCGCCGGCGACACCCGGGTCATCGGCGTCCAGACAGCGGTCTGCCCCTCGGCCTATGAGGCGCTCATGCAAGGCCGCATCACCCGGGTCGACGGCAAATCATCCATCGCCGACGGCATCAGCGTCAGACAGGTGGGCCAACAGACGTTCGACGTCATCAAGGAATGCGTCGAGGAACTGGTGCTGGTCGAAGAGGAACAAATCGCAGCCGCCATCCTGGTGCTGCTGGAGCGCGAAAAGATCCTGGCCGAGGGGGCCGGGGCAGCACCCCTGGCGGCCCTGATGAACGGCGCCGTGGGGGTCCCCCGCGGGGGAAAAACCGTGCTGGTGGTCAGCGGCGGCAATGTCGACAGTCCGCTTTTAGGCCGGATCATCAGCCAGGGCCTCAACAAGAGCGGCCGCGTGATGCGCATTTATGTCCGCATGGCGGACGTGCCCGGCTCCCTGGCCCGTCTCCTGACTCTTGTCGCGGACTTGAAGGCCAACGTGCTGCACATCTCCCACGATCGCAGTTTAAGAGGCATTCCCCTTTACGTAACCCACGTCGAGCTGGAACTCGAAACCCGCGGTCCGGCGCACGTCACTGAGATCGAGACGGCCCTGGCCCGCAGCGGCTATGATTTCAAGGCGCGCTGATCAATTGATGACAACCGCTCGATGCGCTACACGTCGCCCAGCCGCAAAACGGCATCGACTTCCGCCACGATCGAGCGGCTGAGCAGCTCACCGCCGCCGGGCTCGGCCGCATCGACCAGCCGCCTGAACGTCTTATCGACCACGCTGCGGCCGCTGGCAAACCGCACGATGATTTGAAGCAGAACGAAGGAGAGCAGCCACACCATCAGGACACTGACCGCCGCATGCAGGAAGTATCCGGAGGGCAGGGTCGACTGCAGCAGGAAATTTTTCACGCTTTGAAAGGCGAAGAGTCCCATGACC
>JBAPWQ010000498.1:0-11475 GCA_049283795.1 Desulfobacterales bacterium
AGAAGAAGATCAGCAGCATGAAAGACCTTCTGCCGGTCCTCGAGCAGGTCGCTAAAATGGGCAAACCGCTTCTGATCATCGCCGAAGACGTCGAAGGCGAGGCGCTCGCGACTCTGGTCGTCAACAAGCTGCGCGGCACCCTGCAGGTAGCGGCCGTCAAGGCGCCCGGCTTCGGCGACCGCAGAAAAGCCATGTTGGAGGACATCGCCATCCTGACCGGCGGCCAGGTCGCATCTGAGGACCTGGGGATCAAGCTTGAGAATATGTCGCTCAACGATTTGGGCAGTGCCAAGCGCATCACCATCGACAAGGACAACACCACCGTCGTCGACGGCGCCGGTTCGCGCTCCGCCCTCGAGGGCCGCGTCAAGCAGATCCGGGCTCAGATCGATGAGACGACCTCCGACTACGACCGCGAGAAACTGCAGGAACGCCTGGCCAAGCTGATCGGCGGCGTCGCGGTGATCAACGTCGGTGCGGCGACCGAGACCGAAATGAAAGAGAAGAAAGCCCGCGTCGAGGATGCGCTCAACGCCACCCGCGCGGCGGTTGAAGAAGGCATCGTTCCGGGTGGCGGCGTGGCGCTGGTTCGCTGCCTGGCCGGCCTCGAAAAACTGCGCCTGAAGGGCGACCAGAAACTGGGTGTCAAGGTCGTCATGCGCGCCATCGAAGAGCCGCTGCGGCAGATTGCCAACAATGCCGGCCAGGAAGGCTCGGTCGTCATCGACAAGGTCAAGAACAGCGAAGGCGCCTACGGTTACAACGCCGAAACGGATGGCTACGAGGATTTGATCGAAGCCGGTGTCATCGACCCGACCAAGGTCGTGCGCTTCGCGCTCCAGAATGCCGGCAGCGTGGCGTCGCTGATGCTGACCACCGAGGCCATGGTGGCCGAGAAGCCGGAAGATAAACCGGAACCCATGGGCGGCGGCGGTGCACCGGGCATGGGCGGCATGGGTGGCATGGGCGGCATGGGCGGCATGATGTAAGCCACTGCTTAAAAAGCACATGGTGCCGGTGAAGCCGGCACCCAACATTTTCAACCTTCTGTTGTCCTTTATCATGAAGAAGGCGACAAGAAACTCGATAGAATAACCGCAACACCAAGACAGAGATGTTTAGGCCGTTTAAGGCTGAAAAACCCCCGTGCAGAACGCACGGGGGTTTTTTTTGGTCGGTGTGCATTTCTTGACTTTTTGGGCTAAATCTTTTAAAATTATATGAAATTCATGAGGAATCACAATTCTATCGAACCATAATTGGAGCTTCGAATGAAAATTAACTGGAAGCATGTTTGCGGCATGGGACTGACGACGGTTTTTCTGGCGGCCGGTATCTGCGGCCCGGCGGTTTGCGCCCTCGCAGCCGATTCACAGCCCGCCGCCCGGTCCTCGAACACGGCCGGAATCGCCGGTGAGATTGTCGAGACGGAAAGCGGTATCTATTACACCGTGAAGGAGGGCGACACCCTCTGGGATCTCTCCCGCAAATTCGCCGATTCCCCTTATCTGTGGCCTGACCTGTGGAGTGGAAACGACCAGATCGCCAACCCCCACCGCATCTATCCCGGCCAGCGCATCCGGCTTTACCGGCGCGCGGATGTCGCCAGGACCGGCCGACCGGCCGGTGCCACTCAGTCGACTCCCGCACCCGTCGTCGTGGAAGCGCCGAAACTCGGTCAATTCGCCTTCTCGCGCATGGACCGCGTCGGGTTCATCCGGGACCCGGCGGTCGTTCCCAGCGGCCGGATCTTCAAGGTCCTCGGAATCCACAAAATGATCACCGCCGATGACACCGTTTACATCAGCCGCGAAAACGATCAGGCCCTCAGCCCCGGCCAGCAGTACACCATTTATCGCCCGCTGGGGGAGGTGCGCAACCTGGTCACGGATCAGTACCTCGGCGTTCAGCACTACATCCTGGGCACGGTGGAAATCGTTCAACTCGAACCCGAATATGCCGTCGGCCGGGTCATCAAGGCCTTCGGACGCATCCAGAAAGACGATCTCCTGATGCCCTACGAGCGCCGGCCCGATAAGATCGCCAAGATCCTTCCGCCGCCCGGCATCGATGGCGAGGTCTTGATGGCCGAAGAACACAATCAGCTGATCGGTGACAACGTTGTCGCCTTCATCAACCGCGGCACAAACGACGGCATCAAACCGGGCCAGGTTTTCGATATTTACTTCCAGGATCAAGCGACCATCCAACCGCGGCCGGCCGATAAAACGCTTTTGAAACCGGTCGTCTTCGGCCAACTGGTGGTCCTGCGCGCGGAAGACACCACTGCCACGGTGTACATCACCCAAGCCAAGCAGGTGATCAACCCGGGCGCAAGGTTTTCTTCACCGGCGCTTTAATATCGTCCTTTACAACAGAGCGCTTTTTAAAAGACACTATATCAGCTCGAAACAAAAAAGCCCCTTGAACAACCGTTTGGACGGAAGTTCAAGGGGCTTTTTTATTGTTCAAATCCCATCGCCAACCGGCTCAACCGGCAAACCAGCTAACAGACCAACCGACTTAACCGACCCAACAGACGTAACTGACTAGTACTGCTCCCACGTCACCCTTAAAACTTCCTCGAAGGTCGTGATCCCCTCCAGCATTTTCTTGATCGCGCTTTCACGCAGTGTAAACATGCCCTCTTCCCGCGCGCGACCGCGTAGCTTTTCGACGTCCGTATCGGTGACGGTCAATTTCTTGAGGGATTCGGTATAGGGCAGCACCTCGAAAATTCCCGTCCGGCCCCGGTAGCCGGTGCTGCGGCACTTGATGCAGCCTTTGCCGCGATAAAGGGTCGCCTGCTTCTTGTTGCCGATATCCAGCCCCATGGCGGACAACTCGGCGGCATCCATTTCGAATGCTTCCTTGCAGTAGGGGCAGATCTTGCGCACCAGGCGCTGCCCCAGGATCCCCACCAGGGTGGCCTGGATCAGGAAGGCGGGCACGCCCAGGTCGAGCAGGCGCGTCACTGCCGAGGGCGCGTCGTTGGTGTGGAGGGTCGACAGCACCAGGTGGCCGGTCAGGGCCGCCTGCACGGCGTTGCGCGCGGTCTCCAGGTCGCGCATCTCGCCGATCATGATGATGTCCGGGTCCTGCCGCAATATGGTGCGCAAAATGTTGGCGAAAGTCACGCCGACGGCCGGGTTGACCCCGATCTGGTTGAAATCCTCGTGGATCATTTCGATCGGGTCTTCGACGGTGACGACGTTGTTATCCGGCGTCGAGAGCCGGCGCAGGGTGGAGTAAAGCGTCGTCGACTTGCCGCTGCCGGTCGGCCCGCAGACCAGCACGATGCCGTGCGGCATCTGGATGAACTGTTTGTAGCGGCTCAGATCGGTGGCGGTGAACCCGTTTTCGGAAAGGTCCTGGAAGAGAATATCCGGGTCCATGACGCGCATGACGACCTTTTCACCGAAGGCCACCGGCACGGTGGAAATCCGTATCTCCACCTCCACGCCGCCCTTGTCGGTCTTGATCCGGCCGTCCTGTGGCCGCCTTTTCTCGGCGATGTCCAGCCGCGATAAGGTCTTGATGCGGCTGATGATGGCGTTGTGGACTTTCTTGGGCAGCTGGTAGACCGTGTGCAGGACCCCGTCGATCCGCATCCGCACCAGCAGGGTCTCGCGCTTGGGTTCGAGGTGGATGTCGCTGGCCCGCTGCTCGAAGGCGTAGAGCAGGATGTGATTGACCGCGTTGACGATGTGCTGGTCCGTGGGGGGCAGGTCTTCATCCGATTTCAGCCGCACATACTGTTCGAGGTTGCCCAGGTCGACCGAGGGGCCCGCAAAAAGGTCTTCGGCGGCGGCAATGGAGCGTTTGAACCCGAAGAACTCGTTGATCAGCCGCTTGACATCCGAGCGCGGCGTGATCACCGCCTCGGCCGCCAGGTTGGTCACGCGCCGGATGTCGTCGAGCACCTCGAGGTTCAGTGGCGCCGGGGTGGCAACGACCAGCGTGCTGTCTTTTCGGTCGATCGGCAGCACCAGGTGGCTGGCGGCGAAGTTGTGGGGGATCATGGTCGTGACCAGGTTCAGGTCCAGTTTGAGGGGATCGATCTTGCGATACGGCAGGTCCCACTCCCTGGCCAGGGTGGCAAAAATGCTGTCCTCGTCCACCAGGCCGCTCTGGCCGTCTTCCCGGGGGGCCTTGAGAGCGGCGATGACATCGATGATGTCCACCTCGCCGTTGCCGTTCGAACGGCGCTTGGCACCGGCGGCCTTGCCCGCCTTGCGTTCGAGCTTTTTACGGACGGCGTCTTCCTTGGCCAGGATTTCCTCGGCCTTTTCAGAAGACAGCAGCCCGTTTTTAACCAGGGCCTTGCAGACATCCAGGGAAACAAAGTGGAAGTTCTGATCATTCAGCATGTTCAACCTTTTTCCGTCCATAAATGGCCATTTTCCGCAATTTCGGCGTCAATCGGCGCAATCGCTTGTGCGGCATACAGCAGTATGCCTCCGCGCAATTTCACCGATTTTCTTGAACTTACGAAAAATTGCACATTTCTGGTTCGGAAACTTATTAGTGCCACCAATGAAACCGCGGATGGGCACTATGTAATGTCATTAATTGATAGACCAAACCCGGTTGGCCCGTTTCCAAGGATTGCTTAAAAAATCGGGCCGGACCGCCGGCCGTGCCGCTTCGGCAAAGCCAACTGCCCGGCCCGTTCTCATTAGGTCACGAGCGCTCTAATTGATGATCTCACGCCAGGAGCGGATGTTGATCGTCGGCTCGCCGGCGGCCTGTACTTCGTTGTTGTAGATTCCGTCGCCCAGAGACTGCAAGCCGGTGGGCGTCCTGAAGTACAGGTGTTCGTCTTCCACCAGGGGCGAGGTCCGGATGTCCCCCACCACCTTGTTCAGCATGATCACCCCTTCCAGCGTGACCGCATAGATGCGGCCCTCGTTGCCTTCGGGGCTCAGGTGCCCCTCGCAGGGGTCCTCGGTCTCGGCGGTCGAGGTGCCGAAGTAGATCTGTCCGGCCGCCGCGAAAGCCGAGGCAAAGATCCGGTTGCCGGCCGGCAGCTCGATGAACCAGTCGAGGGTTTGTTTGGCCGGATCGCACTCGCCTTTCTCGTTGGTGTCCACGTAGGCGAAGAAATGATAGCGCGTCGTGGCGGTGTTGATGTCCTCGTCGTAATACGGACTGTCGCCCGTGCCGAAGAGGACCCTGATCTTGTAGGCAATGTCGCCGCCGGTGGTCACCCCGTTGTCCACCACGATGGTCGGCGAGGCGTATATCGGGTGCCGGCGCTGTTCGGCGGGTATGGTATTGGCGTCATCGTCCGTGAAGTCCATATTGAGAACGCAGTGGCTGATGTTCCAGGCGGCCGGATTTCTCGGATCATCCGGTATGTTGACCTTGTACATCAAGCCTTTGTCCGTCGCCACATACATACGGTCGATGTACCCGTTTTCATCCGAGTCGACGATCGCCGGCTGACCGCTGGGCACGCCGCCCTTGCCGTAATCGCTTTCGGCGCCCTCGATCGTGCCGCTTTCGTCCAGATCGACTGCGGCGTCCAGCACCACCCGGCGCAGCACGCTGCCGTCGGCGATGTCGATCATGTAAATGGCAGGAAAGAGACTCGAGTCTTCCACCTTGCCGGTCACGAAGAAAGCCACCCATTTGACTGCGTCAGTGCCGTTGGGATCTCTTATTCGGCCGATCTGGGCCACGGCAGGCGAAGAGCGGCTGCGGAACAGTTCCGGCGCCGCAAACTCCCACATGAACATCGGGTATTGCGGATCGGTCACGTCCAGGCAAAAGACCGTGTCCCCGCCGTTACCCTCGGCCGACAGCAGCACTGTGCGCCAGGTGTCGGCCTGGCCGTCCTTGGGGGAGTAGTCGATGTACACATCGGCCAGAGCCGGAGACGCATCGACAAAAGACTGGTCGTCGGCTTTCAAGAGGTTGTTCTTCAGCCGCGGCAGCAGGTTGGCCGGAATGAAAGCCCAAAGCTCCTCACCGGTCCCGTAGTTGGGACAATTGTCGGTATAGCTGGCGCAGTAATCCGGCGGCGGGGTCGGTTTTTCTTCCCACAGGAAATAGCCCCTGTTCTCTTTTATTCCGGCTGTTTCCGAATTGTCGCCGAAACGGTATTGACCGGCGTCGAAGGCGTGGAGCATGCCGTCGCGTGAGCCGACGAAAATGACCGAGTCGCGCTCCGCCAGGTTGTCCTTGAACTCCTTGTATTTCTCCCGTTCCGCTTTGGTCACCTGGCTGCCGAAGTACCACAACGGAAAACCGGGCGGCACCAGCAGGGCCGGCGTGGAGTGATCGATGGGCCCGAGCTTCCAGGTTTTCTGGGTTGAGGTGTTCGGCTGTTTGTAGCCCCTGATCCACTGAACCAGCCAGTTGGCATCCGGCTGGCCGAAATTGCCATCATTGTTGAAATCATGAATGTAGCGGGTATTGACGATCTGATCTTTGAGCGCCAGCATATCGGTCGTGACATTCGCGTTGGTGAATTCCTTAAGCGCCATCGAAGTCGTGTAATGCGAGTAGCTGGCCATGATTTTCACGTTTGCGCCCGGCGCATCGGTGAAGGTCACCGTCCACTCACCGGTAAACCGATTGATGGTGCCCGTGCCGGTTTTGCTGCCGCGCAGGTCGTCGGTGAACTCGTCGGTGAAAGATTCGTCATCGTCGCTGTCGTGAATCCGCACGGTGGTCGCAACGATCGGGTGGTGGGAAAATTTTCCGCTGAACGTCTTTTGGGCCCCATTGCCGATAATTTCAGTGTTGGATCCATCGACAAGAATCGCATCCGGCTCCGTGGTTACAGTGACATCCGGGAAAAAGATTGTCCTTGTATCGGGATTCCTGTCCTTCAGCACCTCTCCGGCATCCCAGATAAGGGTCTCGTCGACCGTGGCGGTCGCCGAATTGTCGACCAATGTTTGATTCGGGTTTTCGGGCATATAGAGCATGCTGGCGGTCAGGTGGCCGCGGTTGATGCGCTCGTCGGCCGGGAAGGCGGGCGAGGGCGTCTCGTAAGTGCCGGCGTAGATCACATTGGCCTGGACCACCGGCGAGGACCGCGCGAAGAAACCGTGGCTGGCCGTATCGGCCTTGAGCTTGACGTCGACGATCCGCGGCGCGCAGTCCTCGTCCTCACTGACCAGCTCGGCCTTCCAGAGCAGCTGATTGCCGGTCCGGCCAAGCCCGGCCAGATCGATCCGGCGCGAGCGGTAGGTGTATTCCGGCATGCCCGGCGTCCAGGTTACCGGATCGATCACGTCGCCGATGACTTTGGAAACGTCGGAAGCGTTGACCTTGTCCCATTCCGTGATTTCGATCCAGGAACCCGCGACGCCCCCTTCGGCCGACACGTAATAGGTCGTGTGCGTCTTGCCGACGCAGTCAACACCGCCCGGGTGGTAATCCCACACGTCGAAGGTGACCGCCGTAAAGTAGGCGTTGGCCTCGTTGGGAACGATGGCGTTTGCCAGTTCCAACTGGGCCATGCCGCCGGTCTTGCGCTCGACCAGAAAGACCACATCGTTGTAGTCGTAGTCATTTGACTTGGCGGGATCGTCCATGGTGGTGTCGTCAAATGCGACAACCCATGCAAAGGGCGTTTCGTCCGGAGCGCCCACGATGGCATGCGTGGAGGCCGTTCCGTTGAGTTCATCGATACACTTGGTGTTGAAGCCCGCCGGGTCGCCCACCACCGGGCTCCTGAAGTTGAACCCGAAGTCGCTGTTCAACCGTGTCCTGGCAGTTGAATTCAGCCACCCCTGCTCATGAACGCCGGTGCCGCAGGCCGCGACGTATCCGTAGCAGGAGGTGTCGCCTTCCGCGGCACCGATGTTTTGGTAAAGCTTTACCAGTCGACCAATGCCGGTCGTTGTTCCGGCACAGCGCGCGTGGGGGTCGTGGTCGTTCCACTCGCGCTTGGTGTAGAAGATATCACCACACCAACCGCCGCAGCCGTTGTCGGTCGAATCGAGGTAAAATACGATCTCGGTGCCGCCCTCGATTCTTCCCAGATACACCTTGTTGTCCTGGCGATCGATAACTCCATCCAGGTTTCTGTCACCCACGCCGTCAAGGACGCCATTGTTGTCATTGTCGTTGACATTCGCGTAAATCTGGTGCTTGATTCCACCCTTGCCCTCACTGGCAAATTTATAGCCGAAGTCCGACTGCTGAAAACCGGCACCTTCATACAGGAAGGTGACGTACACATCCTGGGTGAACGGAATGACGATGTTGTTCGGGTCGATGGCCTGGTTGCCGGTGTTAAGGACCATGTGACCGGTCACCGAGTCGACGTCGACATTGACGCGTTTGAAGTCGGTGGCCAGAAAGCCGCTCGAATAGCCCGCCGATACATCGGTGGAACACCCGTTGATATCCGGCACCGTGTCATAGGTGATGGTCATGTCCTGCTGGACGTTGGTAACCTTGATCGTCAAGTCAGTTGATGTAAAATCGCCATGCCAGCCTTTGAACTGGTTCTGGTCCTCCAGCTTGGCGGTCACCTCTTTCGAGTCGCTACCCCAATCGACATACTCCGTGTAGTCATCTTCGTAGTAAACGGGGGGCGTGCCCGCCACCTCGATGCCGCCATAGATGCTGCTCTTGAAGGTGACGGCAAATTTGTCGATCTCGAAGTTGGCGGTAAATTCCATGTCCTGCGTGACGTTGACCGCCTGCAGGTCCGCAACGGTGCTGACGATGTCGCCGGCGGTATTGGTCCAGTTCAGGAAGTGATAGTGCACGTTCGGAATTGCCGACACGACCGTGGTACTCGTGCCCCATTTGATCTGCTGCGAAATGCTGTTCTTTGGCGTTCCGCTGCCCTCCTGGACCTGTCCGTGCGCTCCGGCGGTGAAGGTCACGTTGAATTTCTTCAGCCCGAAAGTTGCGATGACCGTCTGGTCGCCGTTCATGGTCACCGCGCCGCCGACGACGTTGGGGCTCCAGCTTTCTAATTCAGAGTTCGGATTTGGGGAGGCGGAAACCGCTACGGTATCGCCCCAGAGGTAAGTGTGAGAACCAATAGTCGGCGAAACGGTGCCGAAGGCGCCGCTGTCATTTATATTGACCTGCATGGTCAATGTGACGGGTATTTTCTCAAATGTGGCCGTCACCGTCTTGTTGGCGTCAATGGTGATCGTCTCGGGATTGGCGCTGCCAGCCAAATCCCCGCCCCAACCGAAAAAGGTTTCGCCCACCTGTGGGCTTGCAGTCAAGCTGACCACATCGCCATAATGATGGGTCCCGGACGGCGACACCGTCACCCGGTCAGTCGCCCCGCCCGTACCGCCACTCGATGTCACCGTCAACGTATATTCGATGAAATTAAAATTCGCAGTCACTGTTTTGTTGGCGTCGATTGTGATAATCTCGGGATTGGCGCTACCGGCCAGATCCCCGCCCCAGCTTGCAAAGGTCTCTCCCGCCTGTGGATTCGCGGTCAAAGTAACCACATCGCCATAATGATACGGACCCGGCGCTGATACCGACACACGGTCCGTCGCCCCACCCGTGCCGCCGACTGAAGTCACCGTCAGCGCGTAGTCTATAAGGGCAAAGCTCGCCGTCACGGTCTTGTTGGCATCGATGGTGATCGTCTCGGGATTCGTGCTGCCGGTCAGATCCCCGCCCCAGCTTGCAAAGGTCTCCCCCGGCTGCGGATTGGCAGTCAAGGTGACCACATCGCCATAATGATACGGTCCGGGCGCCGACAAGCCCACGCGGTCCGTCGCCCCGCCCGTGCCGCCGGAGGAGGTCACTGTCAGCGAATAATTGATGAAGGCAAAGCTCGCCGTCACGGTCTTGTTGGCGTCGATGGTGATCGTCTCGGGATTCGTGCTGCCGGTCAGATCCCCGCCCCAGCTTGCAAAGGTCTCCCCCGGCTGCGGATTGGCAGTCAAGGTGACCACATCGCCATAATGATAAGTCCCTGACGGCGACACAGTCACCCGGTCCGTCACTCCGCCCGTGCCGCCCGAGGAACTCACCGTTAAAATATATTCAATGTAGTCAAAGTTTGCCGTAACAGACTTGTTTCCGGAACCATCGAAGGTCACCTGCCTTTCAGGCGGCGTTCCAGCTATGTCCACACCATCGCCGCTCCAGCTGACAAATTGTTCTCCGGCCCCGGGAGAGGCACTGATCGTAACGACATCTCCTACATGATACGCGGCCTGGCTCGGATTAATGATCAAGGTTCCGGTACCGAATCCTCCGGCTTGAATAACAGTCAACGTGTAGTCGATCGGCACGAAGTTGGCCGCGATATCGATGTCCGCATCCGGCATCATCACCGTGGTGCTCGCCGATCCGGCCGCCGCCACGTAAGCCGCTCCAGTGCCGGTCCAGCCGCTGAACGTCCAGCCAGCCGGCACCGTGGCCGTCAGGCTCACCACATCGCCGTAAACGTAGGTGAAGCTGTCCGGCGCAGGGCCGCCGGCATTGCCCGAGATTGAACCGGAGCCGGCCGACGCACTGCCGCCGCCAACCACCGACAGATCGAGGGCGTGCGGGTTGCGCACAAAGGTAGCCGTAACAGAAACAGGTGTTGGACTAAAAGGTATCGTATTGGACGGATTGCTGTTCGTTCCATCAATTGGCCCCCCCGTCCAGTGAGAAAAAACCCAGCCTGGAGTGGCAATAGCTTGAAGGAAAACATCTTCGGTAACTATTTGATTGGGGGTCGGAGGGTAACTGAAAATCGTTGTTGAATCTGATACTTTTTTTACACTAACGCTATTGATTCCGTCCGGCACGCTGAGTGTTATTGGACCGGCTGATACATCTTGAATCCATGCAGAAGCAACAATGAAAAGGCAGAGGAAGGCGATGGTCAGCAATCTTCCCCACCCGCTTCCCGTGGCCGGCGTTTTTCGAGATATAGTTTGAATATGACGCTTCATTTTGTCTCTCCTTCCTCTTTCCCACTCAACTCTATGCGGACAAATGCCGGTTCGAGCATGTCTAAAGCTGCCGACCGAAGGATGTGATCGGGTTCAGGTCGTTGGCGTTGTAGTTCTTTCCGGCGCCGGCACCGGCCTGGGCCGTGTATCCGGTGACGCTCTCACCGGTCGTGTCGCCCTCTAAAAGGATCTGCACGCTCGCACCGCCGCCTTTGGGGCCGTCGGCATCCGCGCGCAGCCAGATCAGGGCGTCAGTGTCTCTGTTGAAGGCCCCATTAAAACCCTCTGACACTATTGCCGAGTCGTCGTTGTTCCACAGCGTGACGCGATAACGGGCGCCGTTGAGGGTCATGTTGTCCAGCCACGTCACACCGTTGCCGTTTTCGTAACACCCGATGCCGGCGCCGCAATCACCGGCGCCGTTCAGAGCAACCGAGCCATCCAGGGCAAAAGTCCAGGAGGCCTGCGAACCGGTGCGCACCAATGGGGCGTTGGCGGTGACAAAGGGCTGTTCCAACTGCTTGATCGCCCGGGCGATGCCGGCTTCGGCCGTGAAGAAGTATCTCTGGTGCAGAAGCTC
>JBAPWQ010000499.1:0-3598 GCA_049283795.1 Desulfobacterales bacterium
CACCAGATCGAAGATGCGGATGGCATCGATGGTCCTGAAGAGAAGCGCCACCGCGATCACCGGCCGCAGCAGCGGCAGGGTGACGTGCCGGAAGCGCTGCCCGAAATGCGTGCCGTCCACCATGGCCTGGCGGTAGAGATCCTGCGGGATGGTGGAGAAACCCGCCAGCAGGATGATTGTCATAAACGGCGTGGTCTTCCAGACATCGCTGATGACGATGGCGGCAAACGCGCCGGCCGTGGATCCCAGCCAGTTGATCGGGGCATCGGCCAGGCCGAGTTTTAGCACCAGAAAGTTGAACAGCCCGAATTCGTAGTTGTAGACCAGTTGCCAGACCCGGGCCGACACCGCGATCGGTATGGCCCAGGGCACCAGGACGACGGTCCGCAGGAAGCCGCGGCCGGGCAGGGCCTCGTTGAGCAGCAGCGCAAAGGCCATGCCGAACACCAGCTCGAGGCTCACCGACGCCAGGATGAACAGCAGCGTGAAACGCACGGATTGCCAGAAGTTGACGTCCGCCAGCAGGCGTCGGTAATTTTCGAGACCGACAAACGCCGTGGGCAGAAAGGTTACCTCGCGCTCGAGGCTCGTCAGAAGCGTGCCGGCAACCGGGATCAGGACAAACGCCAGGGTGAGCAGCAGCAGCGGCAGGTTGAAGAGCCAGGCGACCGGGCCGTCGCCGCCGCCGGATGAGCGGCTATCGTCCGCCATAAAACCCCTCGATTTTTTCGATGTCGCGCTGCATGGCGGAAACGGCCTCGGCCGGGGCGCGCTTGCCGGCCAGGCAGGCGTTGACCGCGCGCTGAATGACCCGCGAGACCTGGTCGTAGTAGGCCAAATCCGGCCGGCTGACGGCCCGCGCGACGATCTGCTCCAGCGCGTCGACATTGGCGATGGCGCGCCGCACCTCGGGCTCGGCATACAGGTCCTTCCTGGCGGAATACCAGCCGAGCTTGAGCATCAGTTTTTTCTGCGTCTGGGGCGAGAGCAGGAATTCGGCCAGTCGCCAGGCAGCCTCCTTGGCATCCGAGGATTTCGAAATGCCCAGGTGCCACCCGCCCAGGGTCGCCGCCGTCTGCGCGCCGGGACCGTGCGGCAGCGGCGCCAGGCCGACCCGGCCGCGCACCGCCGAACCGGGCTGCTGGTGAAGATTCCAGGCGTAGAGCCAGTTGCGCTCGAAGAGGGCATTGCCGCGCTGGAAGCTGCGGCGGACCTCCTCCTCCTGCATTTCCGTGTACGTGTTGGGCGGCGAGATGCGGTGGCGCTGGATCAGGTCCTGCATGAACTGCAGCGCGGTCAGCGTGCCGTCGCCGGTGAGGTCCACCGTCCCGCCGGCCGTGAGGCCTCCGCCGTGGGTGGCGGCAAATTCGAGAAAGGTGCACACCAGCCCTTCGTACTGGGCCCCCTGCCAGATAAACCCGTTGAAGCCCGGATGGCGGCGGCGTTCTTCCTCCTGCACCAGGAGCGATTGCCGCACCAGCGTCTCCCAGGTCTTCGGCGGCCCCTCGAAACCGTAGCGCTGCAGCAGGTCGGTGCGATAATACAAAACGCCCACGTCCAGAAACGCCGGCAGGGCGAAGTAAGTGTTATCGTGACGGTCGACGGCCTCGATCACCTCGGGGAAAAAGGCCTGCGGCTGCGCGGCCGAACCGCTTGCGAAAAAGCGGTCCAGGGGTTCGAGCCAGTGCGACTGCACGAACTGGGTGACCCAGATGATGTCCATCAGGAACACGTCCGGGTCGGGCCGCCCGGAGGCCAGCGCGATCACCAGCCCCTGCTTGCGCTGATCGGTGGCGGCCGGCTGGCGGATGACCTCGACCTGGATGCCCGCGCTCTCTTCGAACTCAGCCACCAGCTCCTCCCAGTAATCGACCTCCTGGGGCGCGCCGCCGACCCAGAACGTCAGCCGCTTTTTTTTTTCGGAACAGCCGGTGGGCAGGAAAAAAAGGGCCGCCAGAAGGAGGCAGCCGACCGTCCGCAGGCAAAGGCCGGCCAACCGTTCCGGGGCGGATCGAATCAATAGCGGACCTGGTTGCGGTTTAGCGATCAATTGTGCCCGAACAGGTTGGTGATTCCGAATTTTGGTCATCGTGAATTATTTGGAATTCTTCCCGGAAAGTAGAGGTTCAAAGGTTCAACGTTCAGCCCAGCCGCTGGCCTGAAAAGCGGACAGTTTGATCTATAAAGAAATTTTGCCATTTTGGCGTAGATTCATACGAGCGTTCAGCGATTAAGGATTGAAGTCATTTATGAAAACTTAAACCGTGAACCCTGAACCTTTTATGATTCATTTGCCTCGCAGTGAGCAGTCGCGACATTAAAAAATGACCACGACACCAGAGGCAACAACCTAACGTAAACCGGCCACAAAGTCCAGAAGACATCGGGATGCGGCAGGGGGCTAATAGCTGTAGTTGGTTGTTGTTTTTAGCATGCTGCTTATTATAATCCTTAAGCCTTTCGCCTTGCGCCCTTAGCCCTTTTGCCTTTAACCTTTTGCCTTTAACCTTTTGCCTTTCGCCTTTTTGCCTTTCACCTTTTTCTTAAAGCAGCGCAGCTGCGTTTCATAAATTTTTCGTAGAAAAATTTATTTTCGCAGAAAAATTTATATATACCTCAGATTACGAGTGCAAATGGGGGGTGAGTGGTATTTCTTTCGGGCGGTCCCCGCCTGAAGATTAAGTTGTAAAAGATGATACGATCACAAATCGCCGCGATGAAAGAAGGCAGAAAAATCCCATGACAAGGAGGCAAGTGATCATGAACGATGTGCACAGCCTGCAGGAGATCGCCAGAACTGTCCGCTACCTTATTTTAAAAACCACGACGGCCGCCGGCTCGGGTCACCCAACCTCGTCCCTGTCGGCCACCGACCTGATGTGCGGCCTGATGTTCGGCGGCACCTACCGCTACGATCTCGAGCGGCCGGGCCACCCCAACAACGACCGGCTGATTTTTTCGAAAGGACACGCCTCGCCCCTGCTCTATGCCCTGTGGGTGATGACCGGCAAGGTCACCGAGCGGGAGGCCATGACCCTGCGCCAGTTCGGCAGCCCGTTCGAGGGCCATCCGACCCATACCTTCCACTATGCCGAAGCCGCCACCGGCTCTCTGGGGCAAGGGCTTTCGATCGGGCTGGGCATGGCCCTCAACGCAAAATACATCGATTCTTTGCCCTACCGTACCTATGTGCTGCTGGGCGACAGCGAGATGACCGAAGGCTCCCAGTGGGAGGCCCTGCAGCTGGCCCGTCACTACCGCCTGGACAACCTGGTGGGAGTCCTGGATGTCAACCGCCTGGGCCAGCGCGGTGAAACTCTTTACGGGCACGATCTCGACGCCTACCGGCGGCGCATCGAGGCCTTCGGTTGGCAAACCCGCGTCATCGACGGCCACGACATGCAGCAGGTTCTCGCTGCGTTCCGGCCCGAGGACCGCGAACCCGACCGACCGCTGATGATCATCGCCCACACCGTGAAGGGCAAAGGCGTTTCTTTCCTGGAAGACAAGGACGGCTGGCACGGCAAAACGCTGGACGAGGACCAGTTGGCCGCGGCGTTAGGCGAACTGGGCGACGTCGATCCGGAGCTGCGCGGGG
>JBAPWQ010000500.1:0-3047 GCA_049283795.1 Desulfobacterales bacterium
CATCCTGGAACGGCATTGTGATGTCATGCAGAAAGAGAATGACGCGGTCCTGCTCGACGCGTTTCTCATCGCACAATTTCAAACGGGCCTGAAAAACGTACTCGACCGCGCGGTCCTCGAGCATCGCGACACCCACGCGGAACTTATCATCGGCTATCACAAGGTAGACGAAATCCCATTCGATTTCGTGCGCCGGATGATGTCGGTGCTGGTGGAAACACCGGACAAGGCTCATCAACTGCTGACCAAGGGCGCGCCGGAAGCCGTGTTCCCGTGCTGCAAATTCTATGAGCTGGATGGCGACATCTACCCACTGGAGCCGGCACGTGCCGCTGAATTGATCATGCACTACGAGGACCTCAATGCGGATGGCTTCCGCGTGCTCGCCGTCGCCCACAAGCCACTCGAAACGCAAACACTCATATCCAAGGAGGACGAGAGTGACTTGATCCTCAAAGGCTACATCGCTTTCCTCGACCCACCCAAGGACTCGGCCGGCAAGGCCATCGGGGCGCTTCAGCAGCACGGCGTCACCGTGAAAGTCCTCACCGGCGACAACGCCCTGGTGACCCGCAAGGTCTGCAGGGAGGTGGGATTAACGGCCGATGACATTCTCGTTGGCAGCAAGGTCGAAGCGATGACCGACGACGAACTCGCCGAAGCCGCCGAGCGCACCCATATTTTCGCGCGTCTCTCGCCTGCGCACAAACAGCGGATCATCCGTGCGCTTCAGCACAAAGGGCACGTCGTGGGTTTCATGGGAGACGGCGTCAACGATGCACCCGCGCTGCACGTGGCCGATGTGGGCATCTCCGTCGATTCCGCGGTGGATATCGCCAAGGCCGCGGCGGCAGTCATCCTCCTCGAAAAAGATCTCATGGTGCTGGATGACGGTGTGATCGAAGGCCGCAAGGTGTTCGTGAACATCCTCAAATACGTCCGCATGGGGGCCAGTTCGAACTTCGGTAACATGTTCAGCGTTCTCGGGGCGAGCGCGTTTCTGCCTTTTATGCCGATGGCGCCCATCCAGGTGTTGACCAATAACCTCCTCTACGATTTTTCGCAGGTGCCGATTCCCACGGACACCGTCGGTCCGGAGCAGACCGCCCGGCCCCGTCCATGGCACATCGGCGACATCAAGAAATTCGTTCTTTTTATCGGCCCGGTCAGCTCGATCTTCGACTACACGACCTTCTTCGTGATGCTCTACGTCTTCGGCTGTTGGGATCCCGCGCGTGCCGCGCTGTTTCAAACCGGCTGGTTCGTCGAGTCACTGATCACCCAGACGTTGATCGTTCACGTCATCCGCACGAACAAGATGCCCTTCATCCATGGGCGCGCAAGTTGGCAGCTCACGCTGACCACGGGGGCCATCATGGCCGTCGCCGCATGGCTGCCCTATTCGCCGGCCGGGCCGGCCCTCGGATTCACAGCATTGCCGCCGCTCTATTGGCCGATCCTGCTCGCGACGCTGCTGAGTTACGTCGTTCTCACCCAAATCGTAAAGATGTGGTTGATCCGCAAAACATGGCTCTGAAGGAACTTCACATGAAACACACCATTCTCTGTATCAACAGCGGCTCCTCATCCATAAAATTTGCCTTGTATCTTGTCCAGGAGACCGAGGAATTGATGGCCGAAGGGGCGGTGGAACGCATCGGCCTGTCAGGCGGCTGGCTCTGGCTGAAGGATAGCCAGGGGAAACGCCTCGTGGACAGCCACACGGATTGTTCAGACCACAAAGAGGCCGTCAAGGCGATGTTCGTCACGGCCATAGAGGGGCAGCATCTTCCAACTCCGGATGCGGTCGGTCACCGGCTGGTCCATGGCGGTCCGAAACACATGGCCCCTGAAATGGTGTCACCCGATCTGATGCTCACCCTGAGAGGCCTCATCCCCCTGGCCCCTTTGCACCTGCCCGGTGAGATCAAGGGCATCGATGCCGTCACCGAGCATTACCCGGGACTCAGCCAGGCCGTCTGCTTTGATACCGCCTTTCACCGCCGGATACCGGAGGTGGCCCAGTGGCTGCCGTTAGTCCGCAGTCTTTGGCATGAAGGTATCCACCGCTACGGCTTCCATGGCCTTTCCTATGAATACATTGTCGGTGCTCTGGGAAGGGACACCAAGGGGCGTCTCATCATTGCCCATCTGGGCAGCGGCGCCAGCATGGCGGCCCTGAAGGATGGCAAGCCGCAGGACACCACCATGGGGTTTTCGGCCCTGGGGGGGCTCATGATGGGCACAAGATCTGGGGATCTCGATCCGGGCATCCTGCTCTACCTCATGGAGGAGAAAGGGTATGATACCCGTCAGCTCGAAAAGCTGCTCAACCAGCGGTCTGGGCTCATCGGGGTCTCGGGAATCAGCGCGGATATGAAAACTCTTCTGGATAAACGCTCCACGGAACCGCATGCCGCCCAGGCCATCGAGCTTTTCTGCTACACGGCCCGCAAGTATATTGGCGCACTGTCAGCCGTGCTGGGTGGCCTGGATACCCTGGTGTTCACCGGCGGGATCGGTGAGAGGGCCGCACCGGTGAGGTGGATGATCTGCCACGGCCTCGACTATCTTGGCATTCACCTTGACCCCCGGGGCAACGATGCCAATGCAGAAGTCATCTCCACTACCACTAGCCCCTGCAGCGTGCGGGTGATTCCCACCAACGAGGACCGGATGATTGCCCGGCATACCCGGGCCCTGCTTCTAAAAAACAGGCAAGGAGATAGACCATGAGCGTTGAATTTGCCACATTCAAGGACATGCTTAAATCTGTCCAAGGCCTGCCCGCCGTGCCCATCGCCGTGATAGACGCGGATGAGCGGCATGTGTTGGAAGGCGCCTGCGAGGCGGCAGCGGCCGGCTACATCGATCCCATTTTAATCGGGGATGAAAAAAGTATTCGGAACATACTCAAGACCATCACCGACGCAAAGCAATTTCGCATTATCCATGCCCCAGAAGAGGAGGCAATGGCTGAGAAGGGTGTCGAACTCTTTGAGAGGGGCGAGGTCAAGGCCCTGATGAAAGGTCATATTCACACGGAT
>JBAPWQ010000501.1:0-5041 GCA_049283795.1 Desulfobacterales bacterium
GTTCTATTAAGCGCGACCACGGTGGCGCGATCGCCTCTGTGAGCGTCCAGGAGAAAATTAAACAGATCATCGCCGCTGAGGACCCGCACAAGCCCTACAGCGACGACAAGATCGCCAAACTGTTGAAGGAATCTCACATCGACATCGCCCGCCGCACCGTTGCAAAGTACCGTGAGATGCTGAATCTACTGCCGTCAAGCAGGCGCAAACAGATTTAAGGAGTTTTTGCATGCAAGTCTCGGTAACCTTCAAGAACCTGCCGCCTTCGGAGCATTTGAAAACCTACGTCAGGGACAAACTGGACCGGTTCGATCGTCTGCTCGACAATCCGGCCGAGGCCAGCGTTGTCCTGTCGGTTGAAAAATTCCGTCACATCGCCGAAATCAATATCACGGCCGACCGCCTCAATCTCATCGGCAAGGAAGAAATCAATGACATGTATTCGGCGATCGACATGGTGCTCGACAAACTGGAAAAGCAGTTGAAAAAAGGCAAGCAGAAGACCCGCGAACGACGCAGCGGCGGCAAGTCCAGCATCAAGGACATTCCTGCGGACTTCAGTGTCAATCCGGGCGACGACGATCATCAGCCTCAGATCAAAATCACGAATATCGACTACAAGCCGATGGATGTCGAAGAGGCCGTGATGCAAATGGATCTGCTGAATGATAATTTTTTGGTTTTCACCAATGCCCAGACCGATCGGGTGAACGTTCTATATCGACGCAAGGACGGCCACCTCGGCTTGATTCAACCCAGCAGTTAACCTCGATACGGAGAATCGGCACTGAAAGCGCGGGGACGGGGCACGGCGCCGTTGCCGTCGCACGGCTTGGCACGGATTCTCAAGCGAGTGGTAAATTTCATATGAAAATCCTGGATGTACTGCCCAAGGATGCGATTCTCGCCGACCTGAAGGCGCAGGATAAAAAGGGGATACTGGAAGAACTCGTCGAGCCGATTTCCCGGTTGAAGGGCGTCAACCGGGAGGAACTCGTGCGGGTCCTGATGGAAAGGGAGCGACTGGGCAGCACCGGGATCGGCAGCGGTATCGGCATTCCCCACGGAAAATTGAAGGACCTGGACGAACTGATCCTCGGCTTCGGACTCAGCCGCAAAGGGGTTGATTTCGAATCGATGGACAACCGCCCCACCCATATCTTTTTTCTGCTGGTGACGCCGGAAAATTCAACCGGTCTGCACCTGAAACTGCTGGCCAGAATCTCGAAGATCCTCAAGCAAGACCCGCTAAGAGAGCGACTGATGAAGGCCACCGATCGCGAAGAAATCTATGCGATCATCAAGGAGGAGGATACCGACTTTTAGCTGTAGGCTCCAAGAAAATGATTTTAGCCGCTGGTATCGGTCGTCGGCGTATGACTTATACCGCCTCCTCCCTCTGGCCTTGCCAAAATCATTATCTTGAAGCCTACAGTGTCCTTTCAGAAATGGTTTTTTTCCGCAATTTCGGCGTCGATCGGCATATGCCCTATGTGTTGTCCCGTCACTTTCGGTCTGATCCGGAGCCCCTCGGGCCCCGGCAGCTTTCTTTGACCCACCCATGAAAAAGCCCATCATCATCATTCTAACCGGTTTGTCCGGCTCGGGGAAAAGCACCGCACTGGCCGCTTTGGAGGATGCCGGTTTTTACTGTGTCGACAATATGCCGGTCTTGCTGTTGCCGGACTTTCTGGAATTGCCGATCTTCCGCGATCCCGATGCGCTCGGCTTCGCCTTCGGAATGGATCTGCGCGAAAAGAGTTTCCTGGCAAGCCATCGAGACGTTTTCGACGATGCGACGGCCCGCGGGTTTAACCTTAAGACCATTTTCCTCGAGGCGGATGAAGAAACCCTTCTGCGACGGTACAGCCAGACCCGGCGGCATCACCCGGTCGCGCGCGGCAAAGGGCTGCTCGACGGCATCCGGGCTGAACAGCGCCTGATGACCTCTTTGAAAAAATCGGCCGGTTACGTACTGAACACCTCGCGTTTCAACGTCCACGAACTGAAGGCCGCTATCAAGAATATTGCCAAGAAACTCATCAAACTGGCGCCGATGCGCATCCAGGTCATTTCTTTCGGATTCAAGCACGGCATCCCCGGCGATGCGGACCTCGTCGTCGATGTCCGGTTTCTCGCCAATCCATATTTCGTTCCGGAATTAAAAGATCTCGATGGGACGACGGAGGCCGTCCGGCAATTCGTGCTGCAGAGCGAGGATGCGCGCTTATTTTTGATGAAATATTTTGATTTGCTTGACTATCTGATCCCTTTATACGAAAAGGAAGGCAAGGCCTATTTGTCCGTTGCCGTTGGATGCACCGGCGGCCGGCACCGATCGGTCGCCATCGCCGGGCGCCTGTACGATCACATTCAAGCAGCAGGCAGACACGTCGCCATTACTCATCGCGATATTGATCAACACTAAGTTCCAGAGGATCTCTAAAAAATAGCCTCCCCTATCGGATGCCAAGGCCTGCCGTCCAACAGTATCGCCACGCCGGGTCGTGTGGCGGTATTCCTCTGCGGTATCGCGCTGCGCCTGTCGGACGCCTGAATGCCCAATTCGCAATGTCATTTTTTCGGGATACATTTTGGCGCCCATCGCCACTTGCAGGTCAAACCACCGGATGTATGTTAACAACGCCGGAAGCGGGAAAAATATGATCGGAATCTTAATCGTAACGCACTGCGAACTCGGCGGCGCCTTGATCGAGGCCGCGGAATTCATTATCGGATCAACACCGGAAGGCACGCGATCCATCAGCATCGATCTGAACGAAGACGCCGAAAAGTTGAGAAAAAAAATAGCGGACGGCATCAAGAACGTCGACCACAACCAAGGGGTGCTGATTCTGACAGACATGTTCGGCGGCACGCCGTCGAACCTGAGTTATACTTTTCTCGAAGAGGGACGGATCGAGGTGTTATCGGGCGTCAATCTGCCGATGCTGGTCAAGGCTTTGAACACCCGCGGCAATCAGGAACTCGCAGAGCTGGCCGGAACCGTCGAGGCTTTCGGACGCAAGAGCATTTCACTGGCCAGCGGCATTTTAAAAGGCAACAAACGGGGGTGAGCGCGCCGGGGGTGTCGATCGCAGCCCTTGCCGAAGGCCATATCGATGAGATCATCACCATCGAAATGGCATCTTTCAAGCAGCCGTGGTTGCCAATGTCCTTTTATGATGAGTTGTCCAGCACGGACGCGCTGGATATCGTCGCGCTGCATCCGCGCGGCAGGCAGGTTTTGGGCTATGCCTGTATGCGGCTGGTTCTGGATGAAATCAATCTGCTCAAAATTGCCGTCGCGCCCTACTGGCGACGAAAAAACGTCGGCACCCGGCTGCTGGATAATTGCCTGCGGTTGGCGCACCAAAAGGGCGCAAAGAAAGCGTACCTCGAGGTTCGTCGATCCAATTGGGCGGCCCGCAACTTTTACTGGAAGTTCGGCTTCAGGCTCGTCGGCACCCGGCCCGGATACTACCTGGACACCGGCGAAGACGCCCTGTCAATGATGAAAACACTGGAGGAGACAAAATGAGCGTAAAATTGGGAATCAATGGTTTCGGACGAATCGGACGCATGGTATTCAGGGCCTCGCTCAATCATCCGGATGTCGAGGTGGTCGCGGTCAACGATCTAACCGACTCGGCCACGATGGCCCACCTGCTGAAATACGACTCCGTGCACGGCACGCTCGACCGGCAGGTCGTCGCCAAGGACGACGCCATCGAGGTCGACGGGAAGGCCTTTGCGATCACGTCGATAAAGGACCCGGCCATGCTGCGGTGGAAGGAATTCGGCGTGGACGTCGTCGCCGAGTGCACCGGTTTGTTCAGGGACCGGGAAAACGCCGAAAAGCACCTGGCCGCCGGCGCGCGCAAGGTGATTATCTCGGCCCCGGCCAAAGACCCCGATATCACCATCGTCATGGGTGTCAACTCGAACCGCTACGATCCCAGGCAGCATCATGTCATCTCCAATGCCTCCTGCACGACCAACTGCCTGGACCCGGTGGCCAAGGTGCTGCTCGAAAACTTCGGGATCCGGAGCGGCCTGATGACCACCATTCACAGTTACACCGGTGACCAGCGCCTGCTCGACTTCCCGCACAAGGATTTGCGCCGGGCGCGCGCGGCGGCCCTCTCCATGATACCGACCACCACCGGCGCCGCGCGGGCGGTGGCCCTGGTGCTGCCGGACCTGGCCGGACGGTTGAACGGCCTGGCAATCCGTGTACCCACCCCCAACGTTTCAATTGTCGATTTCGTGGCGACGGTCGACAAATCGGGGCTCACCGTATCGGATGTCAACGACGCCCTGAAAAAGGCGGCCCGGGAATCATTGCGCGGCATTCTGGATTACAGTGACCTGCCGCTGGTGTCATCCGACTACAATGGCTCGCGGTTCTCATCGATTGTCGACGCCCCCACGACCTATGTGGTCGAAAACATGGTGAAGGTCCTGGCCTGGTACGACAACGAAACCGGGTATTCGACCCGCATGGCCGACCTGGCGGCGCTGATCGGATCGCAACTGTAAGGAAAGCCAAGCCCATTGATCCGCAATAAAAAGCAGGCCTCACCCGGCAAAGCCGTCGACGGACGTGCCATCTCCCCCCCGCCTCCGGTCCCATTTGTCTTTTTCCCGCGGTGGCGGATGCATCGCGGCTTTCCCTGGCCGGTATGGGCCGCGGGCTGGCTGGCGATTTTCAAGGCGCTTCTGTGGCTGGCCACTGATCCGATGGTACCGAGCCCGCTGGCAGAAATAATGACCGCCAAATTCATACTCCTGCTGGTCCCGTTTCTGCTCGGGGGCATCGGGGTCTGGAACCTTCGCAAATGGGCGGTGTGGGTTCTTTTGGCCGCCAGCGTGCTCGACCTGCTTTTTTTCCTCGTCTTTCCGGATGCCGCGCGCATCATCGCCGGTAACAGCTTCATCGGGCTGGCCATCGTTCTCTTGACCGGAGTCGGACCGCTGGGAGATGTCCTGATCCTCGCCGCGACCCCCTCGATGTTCAAGCATGCCGGACAAAACAGTC
>JBAPWQ010000502.1:0-12547 GCA_049283795.1 Desulfobacterales bacterium
GCTGAAGGATGGTGTGGATAAACGGGGCGGCCCGGCCGAAGATATCGAATTCGGGATCGAGCATGCGCGCCACGCCTTCCACGGTGGTCAAGGATTTCATCATCAGGAAGATATTGGGGGGAATCAGCAGCCGGTGGCGCGCCGCCAGCTCCAGCAGATGCTGGATCAGCTTGCCGACGCGAACCTCCTGCAGGGGCCTGAAGAGGTGGTAGGCCATGAAATCGGTGATATCGATTTCAAAGGCGCGGCTATCGGGCTCATCCTCCCAGTCGGTGAGCTGCAGCAGGACCTGGGCGACCTTGGCCGTGTCCTTTTTGACGATCCCGTCGAGCAGGTCCCCGAATGTTTCGCGCGTCAGGCGGTCGACCGAGCCCACCATTCCAAAATCGATCAGGCAAATGACGTTGCCCGGCAAAACGAAGATGTTTCCGGGGTGGGGGTCGGCCTGGAAAAAACCGTGTTCGAATATCATGCGCAGCAGGATGTCGGCCCCGCGCGAGGTGATCAGGGCACGGTCCAGCCCGGCGGCATCAAGCCGTTCGATGTCAGAGACCTTGATGCCCCGGATAAGCGCGGTGGCGAGGATCCGGGCCGTGGACAGCTCGCGAAAGACGGCCGGGATGCAGGTGGTGGCATCACCGCTGAAATTGAGGGCCGCCCGCTCCATGTTGGCGGCCTCGAGCAGGTAGTCGAGTTCTTTTTCGAGCGTCCGCGCAAATTCTTCGACAATTTTAATCGGCCGGTGGAAGGCCAGCTCCTCGATATGGTGTTCCATCAGGGTCGCCAGGTGCAGCATGATCTCGAGGTCGACTTCGATGACTCTCTGAATGCCGGGCCGCTGGACCTTGAGCGCCACCTCCCGGCCGTTTTTCAGCCGGGCGCGGTGCACCTGGCCGATGGAAGCCGATGCCAGCGGCGTATCGTCGAACCGGACGAAAAGATCGTCCAGTTTCACGCCCAGCTCGGCCTCGATGATCCGGCGGGCGGCGGAGGCTGGAAACGGGGGCACCTTGTCCTGGAGCTTGGAGAGTTCCTGCAGAAAGTCGACCGGGATCAGGTCCGGACGGGTGGACAGGATCTGCCCCAGCTTGATGTAGGTCGGGCCGAGTTCCTCCAGTGCCATCCGCAATCCCTGCGGCCGGGTGAGCTTTTCGACCTTGATCGGCTGTCTGCGCGAAATCAGCTGCAACCCGGCGGCGACGTAGCGGTCGATTTTCAGCAGGTCCACCAGGTCGCCGAAGCCGTATTTCAACAGGACGGCCAGGATCTGGCGGTAGCGGTTCACGTTGCGGTACGTTCGGCCGATGACGCCGATTTTTCGAATGCTCAGCATGGCGGCAATCGCCTGTAAATTTCGCGTCTGCAGATAAAGGCGGTCACGAAAAACGGGACCGCCCGATCGGGTCCGGGAGCACCGGCCCGCAAGGGCGCCCAAACCACGGCCGGCCGGGAAAGTCGACCCCGCGGCCCCCGGTGCGGAGAAAGGATGCCGGCAACCCGAAGGCGGCGCCAGCCGTGAGGGTGCCGCCAAGGGGCCATCACCGGTTCGAGGACGATCAAACGGGCTCTGAATCCTTGTTGATCGCCTTCTTCAACTCCCGGATCTCTTTTTTGATGGCTTTCAGCTCCTCGCCGGTGACGACATCCATCTTTTTCAGAATGTCTTTGACCGATTTTTCAACCCGGTCTTCCAGCTTGGCCTGCACGTCTTCATATCTTTTTTGCAGTTCGTTCAGAAATTTCTTGCCGTCCTGCTCGGTCATTTTCCCTTTATCGATGACCTCGCGCGCCAGCTCTTCCATTTCGTCCTTGGCCAAAAGGGCCATCCCGATTCCGGTCATCATGGCTTTCTTGACGATATCCAGCATAACTTTCCTCCTTAAAAAATTGTGTTCCACAATTTTTTCTATTTCAGTTTGCCCAGCACCGCGCCAGCGATCGTGTTTTTCTGGATCTCCTTCGTGCCTTCGTAAATCTCGGTGATCTTGGCGTCGCGATAGAACCGCTCGACTTCATACTCGGTCATGTACCCGTAGCCGCCCAGCAGCTGGATCGCCTCGTCGGCCACCTCGACCGCGGTGCGGGCCGCATACATCTTCGCCATCGAGGTCAGCTTGGGATCGATGCGGCCCTGGTCGAAATTCCAGGCCGCCTTGTAGGTCATCAGCCGCGCCAGCTCGATCTTGGTGGCCATGTCCGCCAGTTTGTGCTGGGTCACCTGGTACTGGGCGATTTTCTTTCCGAACTGCTCGCGCTTCTTCACGTAATCGAGCGCCCGGTCGAAGGCGCCCTGGGCGATGCCCAGCGCCTGGGCCGCCACCTGGATCCGGCTTTCGTCGAAAAAATGCAGGACATGGTAAAAGCCTTTGTTTTGCTCGCCGATCAGATTTTCCGCCGGTACGCGCACGTCCTTGAGGTTCACTTCGGTCGTTGCCATCATGTGGATGCCCATTTTGGGTCCCACGTCGGCGGTCGTCAGCCCCTCGCGATCGGCCTCGACCAGTATCAGGCTGATCCCGCGATAGCTGGGCTGGGCCTCCGGGTCACTCTGGCACATCACCGAATAGAACCCGGCCAGTCCGCCGTTGGTGATGAAGGTCTTGGTGCCGTTGATGACCCAATGGTCGCCGTCCCTGACGGCGGTGGTGTTCATGCTGGTGATGTCGGAGCCGTGGTCCGGTTCGGTGAAGGCCCCGGCCGAGAGCATGCGGCCTTCGGCCACCGCCGGCAGGTACTTCCGCTTCATTTCGGCGCTGCCCCAGTGCAGGATGATTTCCGATGCGAAACTCGACAGGGCGATCGCGCTGCCCATGGTCGAATCGCCGCGGCAAAGCTCCTCGACCACCAGAATGTCCTCGAGGCACCCCAGTCCCTGACCGGAAAACTCTTCCGGGAAATGGACGCCGATAAGGCCGAGATCACAGGCCTTGCGCCATACTTTTTCGGGAAATTCGTGTTGTCGTTCCAGTTCCAGCACCAGGTCCTTGTCGAACTCCCCCCGGGTGAATTCCCTGACCGCTTTCTGGATATCCTTTTGGGTCTTGTTTAACTCGAAATCCATATGCGTCTCTCCTCTTGTCGTTTTAGAATATAAAATGATATCTATCGATTAGCATATGACCCGTATCTTTTGCAAGAATTTTGAGCTGCCGGCCGCGACGGGTTTTTACCGATCGGAAGGGCAGCGACCCCGGCCCTTGCCAGGTGGAATTCACCCCCGATCAATCCGCGCGCGATGCCCCTTGACTGTTTGGTTGATGTGGCCTAAACAATTCAAAACGGCCGCAATCTGTGCTAATGTCAATCGCCTTACCAGGACAAGCCAAAGGAGAAGAACCAGATGACGTATTCAATCGCCCTGGCCGGAAAGGGCGGAACGGGTAAAACGACCCTGGCCGGCCTGTTGATCAAATACATGGTCAAACAAGGCCGCACGCCCATTCTGGCCGTTGACGCCGACTGCAACGCCAATTTGAACGAAGTCCTGGGACTGAGCGTCGCGTGTACCGTCGGCGGCGCCCGCGAAGACATGAAAAAAGGAAGCGTACCCAGCGGCATGACCAAGGACATCTTCATGGAAATGAAGATCGAGGAGGCCATCGTCGAAGGGGACGGATACGACCTGATCGTCATGGGCCAGCCGGAGGGGGCCGGGTGCTACTGCGCGGCCAACAGCCTGCTCATTAATTTTCTCGAACGCATCCAGAAGAACTACCCCTACCTCGTGATGGACAACGAGGCCGGGATGGAACACATCAGCCGCCTGACCACCAAGAACGTGGATGTGCTCCTGGTGGTTTCCGACACATCGCGCCGCAGCATCCAGGCGGCGGTGCGCATCAACAAGCTGGCCGGCGAACTGAACATCGTCTTCGGGCGAAGCTATGCCATCATCAACCAGACCAAGGAACCCCCTTCGGCGGCGGTGCTCGACATATTGAAAAAAGGCGGTCTCGAGTTGGCGGGAACCGTTCCGGCCGACGAGGCGATTTATGATTTCGACCTCAACGGTCGTCCGACCATCGCGCTGCCGGAGGACAACCGGTCGGTGCAGGCCGCATTCCAGATCTTTCAGAAGATTTTCAGCTAGGATCACCCCTTGACCGCGGATGGGCGTATGCGAAAAACAGGCTTCTTGTATGATGTCAGATATCTGCTCCACGAAACCGGTCCGTACCATCCTGAAATACCGGAACGTCTCACCGCCATCTACCAGGGAATCGAAGCGGGCGGGCTGTTGCCCAAACTGGTGCGCATCGAAGCCCAGCGTGCCCGCCGGCGCTGGATCGAAACCGTCCACGACGGGGCTTACATCGATCACTTCGGCGACAGCTGCATGTCCGGGAAAAAAATCTTCGAGCATCCCGACAACCAGATGTGCCCCGACACCTTCGAGACGGCGTTTTTGGCCGTGGGCGGAATCCTGCGCGCCATCGACATGGTGATGGCCGGCGACATCGACAATGCCTTCTGCGCCGTGCGACCGCCCGGCCATCATGCCGAACGGGACCACGCCATGGGCTTTTGCTACTTCAACAACGCGGCCATCGCGGCGCGCTACCTGCAGCAAAAGTGGCATGTCGAAAAAGTCGGCATCATCGACTTCGACGTGCACCACGGTAACGGCACCCAGCACATCTTCGAGCAGGACCCGACCGTGTTTTACTACTCCATCCACGAGCATCCCACCTTCGCCTATCCGGGCACCGGCCGGGAGTTCGAATTCGGCACCGGAGCCGGTTACGGCTACACCAAGAACCTGCCGGTCCTGCCGGGCCAGGGCGATGCAGAGTACACGGCCCTGGTGGAGGAAAACCTGGTCAAGGACTTCGATCGGTTCCAGCCGCAGTTCCTGCTGGTGTCGGCCGGCTTCGACGGGCACAGGGACGACGACATGTCGGACATGAACCTGACCACCCCGTGGTATTCCTGGATCATGAAACGGATCATGGAAATCGCCGACACCCACTGCTCCGGCCGGATCGTCTCGGTGCTCGAAGGCGGCTACTGCCTGCAGCGCCTGCCCGAACTCGCCCGCAATCATGTCGCGGTCCTATTGGGGGAAGAAACCATTTGATCTTTGCCTGTCTTTTACATCCAAGCTATTTTTTGGCACATACGGGAGGTGGATCATGTTTGTCAGCCGATCGATGACCCAGAAGGTAATTACAACCGGTCCCGAGGCCGATGTTTTCGACGCCTACGAGAAAATGTCCCGCAACCGGGTCCGCCACCTGCCGGTGATCGATGCCGACGACCGTCTGGTCGGAATCGTGACCGATCGCGACATCCGCAGCGCCTTGCCCTATACCATGTTCAAAACATCGAATCGCAAACCGGAAGCGGAAAAGGTAAAAGACCTGAAGGTCAAGGATATCATGACGGCCGACCCGAAAACGATCGGCCCGCACAATACCATTCAGGATGCGCTGATTCTGATTCAGGAACTCAAGGTCGGCGCCCTGCCGGTCGTGGACAAAGAAGGCAAACTCAAGGGGATCATCTCGGTCCGTGACCTGCTGCGCGCCTTCATCAACGTGTTGGGCATCGGCCAGCCGGGCACCTTGCTGTGCATCCTGGTGGAAGAAAAGGTCGGCCAGTTGAAGAAGATCATCGATGCCATCACCGAGGAAGGCATTTCTTTCGGCAGCGTGCTGGTGGCCCGCTACTTTGAAAAAGACAAGCGGGCGGTCTTCCCGTACCTGCTGACCCAGAACGTGGCCCGCATCAAACGCAAGCTGAAGGACATGGGCTATACGCTGGTCGACCCGATGGCGTGGTACCTGGACGAATTGCCGAAACATGACAAGCCGTGACCTTCCGGCGGCGATTGGTGCGGGACCCGACCAGACGCTGCATATCTACTACCTCAAAGGGCGCGTCGCGCCGCAAGCGGACCTTTCGGCTCCCGGTTTCATCGGTAACTGGGAAGAAGATGGCTTTTCCTTTCTTTTTTACAACCGGTCCTGCCGGCCGAAAATCGATCGACTCCTGGCGGCCCAGCCCCACCTGGAAATGATCGACGCGTATCGGATGACGTATGCCGAGTGGCTGGGAGAACGCCCGGCCGCCTATCGCGCCGGCCGTTTGGAGGTCGTGCCGGTCTGGGAAGCCGAAAGAAAGGACGGCCGCCCCGCACCGGATCGTCACCGGCTCATTTTGGACCCCGGTGTGGTCTTCGGCAGCGGCACGCACGCCACGACGCGCGACTGCCTCCTGGCCCTTAGCGCCGTTTACGGCGAAGGCCGGCCGCGGACCGTCATCGACCTGGGAACGGGCACCGGAATTCTGGCCCTTGCCGCCGCGGCCCTGGGATGCCGCTCGGCGCTGGCGGTGGACCTCAACCTGCTGGCCGTGCGCACCGCCGCCGGCAACATCCGGATCAACCGCAGGGAAGATCGCGTCCTGGCGGTGCAGGGCCGCGCCGAGGCCTTCATCGACCATCCGGCAGAACTCCTGGTGGCCAACATTCACCACGATGTCATGCGCCGGCTGATACCATCCGCCGGGTTCCGGCAAAAAAAGTGGTTTATCCTCTCGGGCCTGATGCGCAGTCAGGCGGCAGCGGTGGCCGATCAGTTGGCCGGCGCCGGGTCCATCGTCCGGGGACACTCGATCGGCGCAGACATCTGGCACACCTACTGGGGAATCAACCCGCCGTGAGAAAGCCGGTCGGCAATCATTAACCCGCGAAAGTTATCGAGGCGCAACGATGATCATCAAATGCTGGGGATCCCGCGGATCGATACCCGTTTCCGGGAAAACCTACCTCAAGTACGGCGGCGACACCACCTGCATTGAAATCAGACCCCAAAGCGGAGAGATCATCATCATCGATGCCGGCACGGGCATCCGCCGCCTCGGCAATCGGCTCATCAGAGAAAAACGGCGCCAGTTCCATTTCATCTTCACCCATGCCCATTGGGATCACATCATGGGCTTTCCCTACTTCAAACCGCTCTACCTCAAAGAGGCCGATTTTTGGATGCACCGCTGCCCCTTCCACAGCAAGTTTGTGGAAACCATATTGTCGAAGGTCATGGCGCCCCCTAATTTTCCCGTAAAATATTCGGACATAAAGGCCCGGCTGCAGTATGAAGAGGCCTGCCCGGCCGAATTCAATATCGGAACGGTGCAAGTGGTCCCGATCGCCCTCAGCCACCCCAACGGGGGCAGCGGCTACAAATTCATCGAAAACGGCCGCAGCTTTGTCTTCTTGACCGACAATGAACTGGGATACGTTCACCGGGGCGGCCGGACCTATCGGGATTATGTGGACTTCGCCAGCGGGGCCGATCTGTTGTTCCACGACGCCGAGTATGCCCCGGCGGAGTATGCCGCCTTCATCGAGTGGGGCCACTCGGCCTATACCGATGTCCTGCGCCTGGCCGGTGAAGCCGGGGTCAAACAACTCGGCCTGTTCCATCTCAACCAGGACCGCACCGATCGGGCCATGGATAAGATCGTCACCGACTGTCGCAAAAGGATTGCGGCCGCGGGTCGGCACCTGAAAGTTTTCGGGGTGCGGTGCAACGCGACATTCGACCTCTGAGCCGCTCGCGGGCAACGGGGGGTGGGACCGGGCAGAAGGCAAAAACCGAGGCTGCGGCGACCGACGGCCGACACCCATGTACCGACTCGCGCGCCGGTGAAAAAAAGTCATGGATGAGCTGATCGGAAAAGCGGCCGCCGACCTGGCCGCGGCCCAACATGTGATCGCCTTGACCGGCGCGGGTATTTCGGTGGAGAGCGGGATTCCGCCCTTCAGGGGCAAGGGCGGCCTGTGGGAAAAAATCGACCCGCTCGAATATGCCCACATCGATGCCTTCCTGAACGAACCGGCCAAGGTCTGGGATGTTCTCATCCGCGGGATGAAAGAGGTTCTCGACCAGGCGCTGCCAAACGATGCCCACCGCGGCCTTGCGCGCCTGGAGCAACTCGGGATCCTCAAGACGGTCATTACCCAGAACGTCGACGGCCTGCACCAGGCCGCGGGCAGCACGGATGTCATCGAGTTTCACGGCACTTTCGCCTGGCAGTGCTGCCTCGACTGCGGCCGGCGCCGGCCGACACACACGGTCGAACTGGACCGGCTGCCCCCGCGCTGCGACTGCGGCGGCATCCTGCGCCCCGAGTGTATTTTCTTCGGCGAACCGATTCCTTACCGACATCTCGAGCGCTCCCAGCGCCTCGCGCGGCAGTGCGACGTCATCCTGGTCGTCGGCACCTCGGCCATGGTGCAGCCGGCGGCGAGCCTGCCGGTCATCTCCAAAAGCTCCGGCGCCCGGGTGATCGAAATCAACACCGAACCGACGCCGCTCACGCCGGACGTCAGCGACTATTTGATTACCGGCGGCGCCGCTACCACGCTGCAGGCCATCGTGGCCGAAATAGAGCGGAAATACAGCATCGGTTAAGCCCATCGCGTCCCGCGGCAAAAGAGAACCTGGAGGGGCAGGCCTCGTGACCGCCCTCCGGTGCGATAAGGCACCCGAAAAGGGGCGCCCCGGCCTGAGCGCACGGGAAGCCCAGTCTGTTTTCGATAAATGGGATAGAACGGATGGATCATCGCGATGACGGCTGGGTCAAGGTCCTGACACTCCCCGCCCCGAGCCTTCAGAACAACACGGCCGATGCCGATCGCCTGATCGCAGCCCTTAAGAAACAGGTGGCGGTGCCGCAACTCGAGTTGACGATCGACCTGGAACTTCTGCAGCGGCTCCCTTTGCTGCTGCGGGAGAACGATGGCCAGGTCTGCTGCACCCTCTTCAAGGATCGCGGCCACTGGGTCCTGGTCGGGCTGGAGGGCCGGCCCGGCCGAAAAGCGCCGCTGGGCCTGGCCGTTGATCTGGGCACCACACGGGTGGTGCTGCGGATCGTGGATTTGGTGAGCGGCAGCTCGCTGGGTGAAGCGGCCTGCGACAATCCCCAAATCCGGATCGGTCCCGATATTCTCGCCCGGATCCATTACGCCGATACGCCGGGCGGCCTCGAGCACCTGCAGCAACTGATCCGCGAAGAACTCAACCGGCAGGTTTCCGCGCTGTGCCTTGCCTGCGCCCGAAAGCCGCAGGACATCCTTTTGATCACCGTGGCCGGCAACACGGCCATGTCCCACCTCCTGCTGGGGCTGAGCCCGCACTGGATGATCCGCGAGCCATATATCCCGGTCACCAATCGCCCGGGTCTGGTCCCGGCCGGTTCGCTCGGCCTCGAGGTAAACCCCCAAGCGCGGGTGTATGTCTTTCCCAATATCGGCAGCTACTTCGGTGGCGACCTGATCGCCGGTATCCTGTATGCCGGTCTGCATCGTGCGGACGAACCGGCCCTGCTGGTCGACGTCGGCACCAACGCCGAGGTTGTGCTCGGCAACAGTCAGTGGTTGATGGCCTGCGCCGGCGCCGCCGGACCGGCTTTGGAAAGCGGGGTCAGTCGCATGGGCACGCTGGCCGCGCCCGGTGCCATCGATCGGGTGCGCTACGATCGCGCGACGCGGCGTTTCGAGATTCACACCATCGCCGACCGGCGGCCGCACGGCATTTGCGGCTCGGGCCTGATCGACCTTGCCGCCCATCTTTTTCTCGGCGGCCTGATCGACTTTCGAGGCCGCTTTCGGCCCCGGGCCTGCGGCGACCGGTATGTTGACATCGACGGTACCGCCCACCTGATTGTGGTACCGGCCGCGGATTCCGCCACCGGTGAAGCCCTGACCATCAGCCAGACGGACCTCGACAGCCTCATCCGTTCAAAAGCCGCCATGTACACGATCCTGGAAACCATAACGGGGACGGTCGGCATCCGCCTGGAGGACATCGCGACATTTTATGTCGCCGGCACTTTCGGCACCTTCATCCAGCCCGCCTCGGCCATCGCCATCGGCATGCTGCCGGACCTGCCGGCCGCGGCATTCACGCCGCTGGGAAACAGTTCCCTCGGCGGAGCCTCTTTACTGCTGACCACAGCGGGTTGCATGGAAGAAATAGACCAAATCCGGGACCGCATCACCTATCTCGAACTCAACGTCAACCAGGATTTCATGAACCGCTTTTCGGCCGCCAAATTCCTGCCTCACACCGACCGCAATCGTTTTCCGTCCGTGCATCCGGTTTTCGATGGGCAACGTGATCAATCCCCGCCAATCCGCTGACGGCAATGCCACCGCATGAAGGTACTCCGGAAAAAGCCCCGTCAGCGCTCGACAAGAAAGAGGTGAATGAACCGGGGATCGAGGTCCGCCATCTCCACCAGGCCGTATTCCTCTTCGATCTCCGCCACCAGGCGCTCCATCAGCGGCCCGATTAGGGCGGCCAACTCAGGCTCTGTCAGCCCGGCGCGCTCGCCGAGCCATGACGCAAAAGACCGTTTCATGACTGCGGCGACGCGGCGCGGCCGCTGCCCTTCCTGCCAGAGCCGTCCGAAAAAACGCCCGAATTCCTCACGAGTCAGATACCGGTCTTGTCCGCGGCCGGCGCTCTGTTCCAGCGCCCAAAGGGTTAACACCAGGCTTTTATAGGTGAGAAACCGGCCGGCGGAAAGCGGCCCTGGCGTTATTTTCATCAGTGATAACAGCCGGTCGCAGGCCATGACGGCGTCCAGGACCTCGGCTGTCCGCCGCAGTTCGTCGAGCGTGGCGAAGTCCCGGTACATGCGGCCGGAGGCGTAATTATCGAAGAATACCGGCTTCTTGACCAGCAACCCCCCCAGAACCCCCAACCACTCCTCGCCCCAGAACGAGAGCGAAAGCCCCTGGCCGGCAAACCAGGACCGATCCAGCCAGCGCTGCGCGCGCCACTTCAATTCAAGCACCTGACCGTAGCCGATCCTGAAAATATCGGCCAGCCGGTAGCGCTGAATCAACGTCACCGGGATATCGCGGGCCGATGAGACGCCGGCCTCCGTTTCGGCCGCCAGGACCTGCAGGCCGATCGACAGGAAGCCGCTGGTTTTTTGCACCACCACCCGCAGATCGTCCTTGCGGCGCACGGGGGTGACGTCGGCGGCGATGACCCGGTTGCACAAACCGGCGAATTCGGTTTGCAGCTGCTCCAGCAGATCCTCGGTGTCGATTCCGGACAGGGCCCGGGTAAAGAGGCTGCCGCTGTCGAGCGCGCCTGCCGGGTAAAGGGGAACGGGCAATCGGGTTTCAGGCACCGATCGAGACAGCGACTTGCGGTCCCGCTCGGTGAGTTGCCGCGGGGTCAGGGGCTGATAGACCCCGACGGCCTCTTCGAAAGGCAGAAACCCTTTCTCGGCCAACCTGACATTTCGCAGGCGGTAGGCCTCCTCTTCGTTTTCGGACGGGACGATATAGGCAGCCGCCTCGAGCAGCAGCATCTGGTAGGCGATGTGATCGAAAGCCGCCAGGCTGTGAATCAGTTTCGTCAAAAATTCGCGGTAATTCTCCTTCTCGATGTCACCCAGGTCCGACTCGGCGGCAAAGAGCGGGCCGACGATCCGCACGTAAAAGACGCTGTCGAGCGTAAAAAAGTCCTCCCCGAATTCCGATGGGTCCTGATCCTGTTCGAGGAGTCTCACCTCGATGTTCTTGAAGAGGTGCAGGGTGAGCAGGTCGGTTTTTTGCTCGATCAGCCATTTGATCGTGCGCCGGGTGCCGGCCCGGTAGAGCAGCTCGAACCAGCGGGTCAGTGCCACCGGATCGAGACGGTCGCGGCGCCAGGTCTCGGTATCCAGCAGGTACTCCCACTGCCGGTCGGAGGCCAGCGCCAGCAGCGGCAGCGCGTCTTCGGGGCCGATGTCGTGAATCAGAAAATGAAGATCCTGCTCCGGGAAAGAGTGGACCAGGGCCGCCGGCTGGGCGGATTCGAGAATCCGCTGCATCGCATCTTCCGGTGATAATGCCATCAGGTCTTTTCTTTGACGGTTCAGCCCCGCCATGCGGGCCATCAGCTTGTCATTGTCCGGGGTCTTTTTCATTCTATTCTTCACCTGCCGTCGCCGGCCGTGCCGGCGGGGGTGAATTTCAACAGCAGCAACAGTCCGGGTGCGGCGATCAGGGCACAGAAAACAAAAAAGGCCTCCCACCCGAGGACCTTGGCCAGAAAGCCGGTGGGCGCGGCGGCCATGACACGCGGAACGCCCATCAGGCTCGAGAGCAGGGCGTATTGGGTGGCTGTGAACTTCTTGTTGGTGATGCTGGCCATGAAGGCGACGAAGGCGGCCGTGCCCATGCCGCTGCTCAGGTTTTCGAATGTGACCACCCCGGCCAGCCACGGCAGACTGGCCCCGATGCGGGCCAGCATGGCAAAGCCGGCCGTGGAGGCCGCCTGCAGAAAGCCGAAAATCCACAGGCTGCGATAAATGCCGATGCGGATCATCAAAAGGCCGCCGAACACGCTGCCGGCGATGGTCGCCCAAAAGCCGAAGAGTTTGACCACCGCGCCGATCTGCGCGGTCGAGAACCCGATGTCGAGGTAAAAGGGGGTGGTCATGGCCGAGGCCATCGAATCCCCGACCTTGTAAAACAAAATAAACGCCAGCATCCACCCGGCGCCGCTGCGCCGGAAGTATTCGACCAGGGGCTCAAGCG
>JBAPWQ010000503.1:0-1658 GCA_049283795.1 Desulfobacterales bacterium
CTGGTTGATCGACACCGCTTCGTCCTCGATGCCGCGGCGGCAATAGTCTTCGCACGGATGCGGGCAGACCCGGCCGCAGGCCAGCAGCAGCGGGTTGCGTTCACGGATGGTGTTGACGGCGCCTTCGTAGTCGCCTTCCCGGATGCAGGCGATGTAGCGCGGGATATCGATTTCGGCCGGGCAGGTCTGCTGACAGGGGGCCAGGGCATCGTCCTCCTGGTTGAAGTGCAGCAGCCGCTGGGACATGGTGCGGACCTGCAGGATGGATTTGGGGCAGGCGGTTTCGCACGCTCCGCAGCCGACGCATTTGGCTTCGTCCACGACCGGATACCCGTCGGGCCCCATGTGGATCGCATCGAAGCGGCAGGAGCGGATGCAGTCGCCCAGTCCGATGCAGCCCACGCGGCACTCGCGCTTGCCGCCGGCCAGGGCGGCCAGGGCGCGGCAGCTGTTGACGCCCGCATAGATGTATTTGTCCTCCGCGCGCTCGCCGCCCTGGCAGGTGTTCAGGGATTTGAGCGGCTCGACGGTGCCCGGATCGATGCCCATCACCGCTGCCACCTGGACGGCGGCTTCGAGCCCGGCCACCACGCACACTCCCGGCGAGGCCTTGCCGTCGACCACGGCCGCCGCCGCGCCCGAGCATCCGGGATACCCGCAACCGCCGCAATTGGCGCCGGCCAGCAGGCCCTCGATTTCGGATATGCGCGGATCTTCATAAACATAGAAGACCTTGGATGCGATCGTCAGCATCGAGGCGCAGGTTGCGCCCAAGCCCAACATGACCATGACGGCTTCTATCAAGGTAACCTCCGTTTAACTGCAGTAATGAAATGTTGGTTTCGGCCGACCGGCATAAAAAATTCCCACCGGGTCGAAGCCGATGAAAATAAAACTAAAAAGGATTTGTCTTGTCAACGCTGCGAGAGAGGCAACGGGTCCAATATGACGGTGGACGATTGGTCAACGGCCCTTCTTGCGGGCGACGCTTCCGGGCAGCACTCGATGTGATAGAGACACTTTGCGTAGATTCGGTCGTTTTGCGCCCATCGAAAGCTGCCATTTGCGACGCGGCTGCTAAACCCAGCCCTTGAAAGCGAAGAAAGTCAGCGACAGGATTCCGGCCGTGATCAACCCGATCGAGGTGTCCTGAAGCGGACGCGGCACACGGGCCAGCAGGATCCGTTCGCGCACTCCGGCGAAGAGAACCAGCGCCAGGCCGAAACCGGCGGCATAGCCGAAGGAGGCGACCAGCGTCTGCAGGAAGTTGTACTCTTCGTTGATGTTGATCAGGCACACGCCCATGACGGCGCAGTTGGTAGTAATCAGGGGCAGGAAAATGCCCAGACCCGCATACAGCGCCGGGATGCTCTTCTTCAAAAACATTTCGACGAACTGGACCAGGGACGCGATCACCAGAATGAAGGCGATCGTGCGCAGGTACTCGAGTCCGAATTTTTTCAACACGTAGGTGTCGACCAGCCAGGTCATGGCACCGGCCAGCACCAAAACGAAGATAACCGCCATGGCCATGCCGGTCGCCGTCTCCATTTTCTTGGATGTCCCCAGAAACGGGCAGTTCCCCAGATACTGGGCCAGCAGGATGTTGTTGATCAGGATGCAGCTGATGGCAAGTACGAGGTAGTCGGTCATGGGAG
>JBAPWQ010000504.1:0-1599 GCA_049283795.1 Desulfobacterales bacterium
CAAGATGTGGAACGACAACGAACTCTCCAAGATGGTCAAGGACGGCGTTCCCTTCCCGATGCTCTCCGACGCCGGCGGGCGCGTCGGAACTGCCTACGGCATCTATGATGAAGATGCCGGGGTGGAAACCCGCGGCCGGTTCATCATCGATCCGGAAGGCGTGGTCCAGGGCTACGAGGTCCTGACGCCGCCGGTCGGGCGCAACGTCAACGAATCCCTGCGGCAGGTGCAGGCGTTTCAGCTGGTGCGCGACAGCAAGGGCAAGGAAGCGACCCCTTCCGGCTGGAAACCGGGCAAGCTCACCCTGAAGCCCGGTCCGGATTTGGTCGGAAAAGTCTGGGAGGTCTGGAAAACGGACATGGCCTTCGACTAGATCCGGCAATGGCGGGAGTGCGTCATCGGGCTTGAAGGGCCGGCACGCTGAGATAGAGTCCCGGGACGCTCACCAGTCGTGATATCAAGGGCTTAGATGAAAATCTAAGCCCTTTTTTTGTGCCTGAAAAGTTGGACCCGCCCAACCGGATCTTATATTTAGGTTTTAGTGGGAACTATTTATGGATAGACGCTACGATGGCAAAGTACCCGAAATGACCCCCTAAGGGCACAAATTACGGTTAGAATTAGCCGAGCTGGTGTCAAAACATAAGGGCGGATAACATAGCGTTGTACAGCGATGCGGTAAACAGCGCGCGTGAACGCAAAGATTCGGCGATCAATAAATCATGAACATCGTATATAAAATCAACGTTCCGGTATCAACGGATCAATTCATCGAGTTGCTGCGGAAATCGACGCTTGGCGAGCGCAGGCCGATCGATGACCGTGAATGTATGGCGGGCATGGTAAAACATAGCAACCTGATGGTTACAGCCTGGCATGGCGAAAAATTGATAGGTATTGCACGCTCAATGACCGATTTTCACTACGCTTGTTATCTTTCTGATTTAGCCGTTCACAGAAAAAATCAAAAAAGTGGTATCGGGAAGAAGCTGATTGCCATAACTCAAGAGGAGCTTGGACCGAAATGCAAATTAATCTTACTCGCTGCTCCCACCGCGAACTCCTATTACAAACATATTGGCTTTACCAACAATCGAAGGTGCTGGGTGCTTGAACGTGATCAACGTATCAGCAGCTAACTGGCACCCACACCCACTGTCTCACGTCGCAGTGTACCGAAAAATCTCTTCCGCCCGTAAAAAATCCATTGACAGTCAATTTAAACTATAATATCGGACTAAAAACATCTTATTAATCTTTTATACCCATCGGGGAGAAACCGGTGAGATTGACCCGGGCGGGCGAATATGCGGTGCGCTGCATGCTCTATCTGGCTTCGCTGGAAACAGGCGAGCTGGCCATGCGCCGGGACATTGCCCGGACGATGGACATCCCCGAGCAATTTCTGGGCAAGATCTCCCAACAGCTGAGCCGGGCCGGTTTTATCGACATCGTCCAGGGCGCCAAGGGGGGATATCGCCTGGTGGTGCCGCCGCACGAGCTGACCCTCCTGGATGTGATCGAGGCCGTGGTCGGCGAGATCTTTTTAAATGACTGCGTCCTGCGACCGGAGTCGTGCAACCGCTCAAACGCCTGTGC
>JBAPWQ010000505.1:0-2711 GCA_049283795.1 Desulfobacterales bacterium
CCCTACGCCAACGACCGACACCAGCAGCCAAACGCCTTATCTTAATGCCGTATAGATCCAAATCAAACAGATCGGATAATACATGGACGCACAGGCTGTCGTAAAAACGGATCTCGACTATATTTGCGGGAACCTTCAAGAGGAGCTGCCGCAGCTGGCCGGCAAGAACGTTCTGATGACCGGCGGGGCCGGATTCCTGGGGTATTACATGGTCCAGGCCTTGCTGCGCTGGAACCAGGGCGTGGGAAAAAGTGAAAAGATCCATGTCACGGTCATGGACAACTTCATCCGCGGCGTGCCGCGATGGATGTCCGGCCGCACGGGTGAATACTGTGAATTGCTGAAGCACGACATCACGCATCCGCTGCCGTCCGGGATGAGAGATTTTTCCTACATCATTCATGCGGCCTCGATTGCATCGCCCATTTACTACCGCCAGTTTCCCATCGAGACACTGGATGCCAACGTCAACGGTCTGCGGATTCTTCTGGATTACAGCCGACGCCAGCAAGAGGCCCGCCGCCCGATCGACGGATTTCTCTTCTTTTCCAGCAGCGAGGTTTATGGCAACCCGGCCCCGGAATTCATCCCGACGCCCGAAACCTATCACGGCTACGTGTCCTTCACGGGCCCGCGGGCGTGTTACGACGAATCCAAGAGATTCGGCGAAACCCTGTGCGTCAATTTCGCGCGGCAGTACGGCCTGCCTATCTCCATGGCCCGCCCCTTCAACAACTACGGGCCCGGCTTGAAGATCACCGACAAACGTGTCGTGCCCGATTTTGCCAACGATATCCTGCAGGGCAAGGACATCGTCATGTTCTCGGATGGCGCGCCGTCGCGCACCTTCTGCTACGTGGCCGACGCGGTCGCCGGTTATTTCAAGACGCTGGTCAAGGGTGCGCCCGCGGAAGCCTACAACATCGGGACCGAGGCGCCCGAAATCACAATTTTCGAGATTGCCTCCAAAATGACCGCCATTGCCAGGTCGCTGTTCACCTATACGGGCGGCGTGGTCCGGCGGCAGAGCAAAGACCCGGATTACCTGGTGGACAACCCGGACCGCCGCTGTCCCAACATCGAGAAGGCCAGAAAGTATCTGGGCTACAATCCGTCTATCGGCCTCGAGGAAGGGTTGAAGAGAACGCTGCTCTGGTATGCCGATAACGCCGGAACCAAGGAGAGTCAATGAAAGTATCGGTCATTGGAACTGGCTACGTGGGCCTTGTCAGCGGGGTGTGCCTGGCCGAGATGGGGCACGAGGTGGTGTGCGTCGATGTCGACCGCGCCAAGGTCGACCAGATCAACCGTGGGCAGTCTCCCATCTACGAGCCCGGCCTCGAAGACCTGCTCAAAAAGCACAGCGGTAAAAACGTCAAGGCCGACACCGATTTGCAGGCTGCCGTCATCGCAACGGACCTGTCCCTTATTTCGGTCGGCACGCCCTATCGCGGTGATAAAATCGATCTGACCTATATCCGCCAGGCGGCGCAGGAGATCGGGGCGGCGCTTAAAAACAAGGACGGCTATCACGTCGTCGTCGTCAAGAGCACGGTCGTGCCCGGAACGACCGAGCGGGTCGTCTTGCCGATCATCGAAAGCGCCTCCGGTAAAAAGGCCGGGTCCGGGTTCGGCCTCGGCATGAATCCGGAATTTCTCAGGGAGGGCGAAGCCATTTCCGACTTCATGGCGCCGGACCGGATCGTCATGGGGGTCATCGACGACAAGAGCCTGAATACGCTGGAGGCCCTTTACAGCTGTTTTCCCGCGGCCGAAAAGGTCCGGACCACCACCCAGACCGCCGAGATGATCAAGTACACCGCCAACAGCCTGCTGGCGACGCTGATCTCTTTTTCAAACGAGATCGGCAACCTGTGCGCGGCGATGGCAGGCGGCGTGGATGTCGTCGACGTGATGAAGGCGGTCCACCTCGACAAGCGCATCAGTCCGTTTTTGCCCGCGGGCGGGCGGATCACGCCCGGTATCGCCCAGTTCATCGAAGCCGGGTGCGGTTTCGGCGGCAGTTGTTTTCCCAAGGATGTGCGCGCCCTTATTTCGTTCGGAGAAGAAAAGGGGCAGTCGATGAACCTGATGAAAGAGGTGATTCGAATCAATGAACAGCAGCCGGATCAGATTCTGCAGCTGATTGAGGGCGTATTTCCGGACCCCCGCAATATCAGGGTCGGCATTCTGGGCCTGGCGTTCAAACCTGGGACCGACGATATCCGCGAGTCGCCCGCGTTGCCGGTCGTGCGCCGGCTGTTGGCCAAAGGGGCCGCCATCAAGGCCTTCGACCCGGTAGCGGCGGAAAACGCCCGCCGGTTCTTCAACGATGAGCGCATCGAGTATTGTGACAGCGTGCAGCAGACCGTGGCGGGGACCGACGTCGTCGTCCTGATGACGCGCTGGGACGAGTTTGCCGGTCTGCCCGACATCCTAAAAGACATCACGCCGCAGCCGGTCGTCATCGATGGGCGCCGGATGCTGGACAAGTCCCGCATAAATTCATACCTCGGCATCGGCCTGGGAGCGCGGTCATGATATTCACGCCAACCGGGCTGGCGGGCGCCTTTGTCGTCGAGATCGAACCGCGCGGCGACGACCGCGGTTTTTTCGCGCGTGCCTTCTGCCGTCGCGAGTTCGAAAAGAACGGCCTGCAGGTCGACTTCGTGCAGGCCAACACCGCCTTCAGCAAGGAAAGAGGCACGCTG
>JBAPWQ010000506.1:0-10025 GCA_049283795.1 Desulfobacterales bacterium
GTCTGTGCCGAGGAGACGGTTAAAATCGGGGCATTTTTCGATCTGTCCGGCCCGGCGGCCTTCATCGGCACCCCCACCAAGCTGGTGGCCGACATGGTGGTCGACAAGATCAACAAGGAGGGCGGCGTCAACGGCAAGCCCATCGAACTGATCATCGGCGACACCGAGGGCGATCCGGCCAAGGCGGTCAACATCGCCAAGAAGTTCATCTACAAGGACAAGGTGGCCGCCATCATCGGCCCCACCCGCACCGGCACCGGCATGGCGGTGAAGAAAATCATTCAGGACGGGCAGGTGCCAGCCTTCATGACCGTGGGCGGCGACCCGGTGATCATGGGCGGCCCCAAGCTGGGTCCCTTCGACTGGGTTTTCAAATCGCCCCAACGCTCCTCGGTGGCCGTCAAGCGCCTTTACATGTACCTCAAGGACAAGGGGATCACCAAAATCGCCCTGCTCACCGCCTCGGACGGATTCGGCAAGGACGGAGAAGACTGGCTCACGCGCTTGGCCCCTGAATTCGGCATCGACATCGTGGCCCGCGAAGCCTTCGGACCGACGGACACCGACATGACCAGCCAGCTGACAAATGCCAAAAACGCCGGGCCCCAGGCGCTGGTGGTCTGGACCATCGGCCCGGCCGGTTCCATCGTTTCCAAGAACAAGGCCCAGCTGGGAATCGAGGTGCCTCTTTTCCAGTGCCACGGCCTGCCCGATCCCAAGTACATCGAGCTGGCCGGCAAGGCTTCCGAAGGCGACCGCATGCCCTCGACCAAGCTGATGGTCGCCGGTGCGCTGCCCGATGCCGATCCCCAGAAGCCGGTCATCGAGGAGTTCGTCACGCTCTACACAGACGGATACGGCTTTGACAAACAGTTCCCCATCAACACCCACTCCGGGTATGCCTGGGATGCCATCATGATCGTGGCCGATGCCATGAAGAAAGCCGGCACCGATCCCGCCGCCCTGCGTGCCGCCATCGAGCAGACCACGGGCCATGTGGGCGTTTCCGGCGTCTATACCATCACCCCCGAAGACCACAACGGGCTGGATGTGGATTCCATGGTGGTCGTGCAGGTCAAGGACGGGAAATTCGTTATGGCAAAATAGCGCGGCCTGACCGCAATTTTTCGGTGCATTGGGACTCTATCAATAAAAAGCCTAACCGCCGAAATTGGGATTGATGAATTCCACTATGTCGTCGGCCGACAGCCGAATGGCGGCATAGTCCTGAGGAAAGACAAAACGGCCGTTGTGTTCGACGATCAGGTCCCGGTCCAGCTCCTGAAAGCGGTCGATGAGGTCCGCCAGGGTCGTTAAGGGCGGCACTTCCTCGACAAATCCATTGAGGATGATGCGGATGGCGGGGGTCATGGGGACAAGTGGCCTGGCGGACCACCGCAAACCGGGCACAGCGGGTTGCGGTCGATCTTCAACGTGCTGAATTCCATGGTCGAACCGTTAAAGCGCAGGAGGCGCCCGGCGAGTCGGGAGTCGTCGCCAAGTAACAGCCGCAGCGTTTCCAGGCACTGGATCGAGGCAATCAGGCCGGCCACGGGGCCCAGAACCGGGGCCGGGGCCGGCTCGGCGTCTTCCGGCCGGGGCGGAAACAGGCAGCCGAAGCAGGCACCGCGGCCGGGGATGAAGGTGGCGGTCATGCCCTGCCAGCCGCCGATGCCGCCATAGACGAACGGCACCTTGCGCCGCAGGGACAACCGGTTGAGCACCTGCCGGCTCCGGCGGTTGTCGGTGGCATCGACGATCACCGTGCAGCCGCCGAGAAACGCATCGGCGTTACCCTCATCGAGCGTCGCATACACCGCCTCGGTGCGGCAGCCCGGGTTGAGACGGCCCAGCTTTTCCGCCGCTGACTCGACCTTCGGACGCTCGAGATCCAAGGTGGTGTGCAGGATCTGACGGTTCAGGTTTTCCAGGGCCACGCGGTCACCATCGATGAGCTTTAGGTGACCCACGCCGGCCGCCGCCAGGTAGTAGGCCGCGACCGACCCCAGGCCGCCCAATCCGACCAGCATGACCCGGCCGGCCGCCAGCCGGCGCTGGCCTTCGATCCCGATTTCCGGCAGCTGCAGTTGGCGGCTGTAGCGCCGGTTGTCCTCCCCGGCCGGCTGGGGCAGCCCGTTCATTTCTTGTTCTTGTGGGCCATAAGCGCCGCGTATACCCGCTCGGAGGTCAGGGGCAGTTCGTAAATGCGCACGCCGGTAGCATCGTAAACCGCGTTCAGGATGGCGGGAATGGTCGGCATGATCGCGCCCTCGCCGACCTCCTTGGCGCCGAACGGCCCGTTGGGCTCCTCGCTTTCGACGATGATGGCTTCCACCGGCGGCATGTCCAAAGCCGTGACCAGCTTGTACTCGGCCAGATCGCTGTTGATGACCCGACCGCGGGCGTCGAACTTGTCCTCCTCGAAGAGCGCCTCGCCCATGCCCATTGACAGCGAACCTTCCATCTGGGCTTCGACCGAGGTGCGGTTGATGGCGCGGCCGCAGTCGTGGGCATCGGTCATTTTCTCGACGACGATCTTGCCGCTGTCAAGATCCACCTCCACCTCCACCACCTGGGCCGAACACCCGTAGGCCGGCGAGGTTCCCACCGCGGCGCCCTTGAACTTGCCCCCCAGCGCCGGGGGTTTGTATTTGCCGGTGCCGACGATCGTCCCGCGCGCCAGGTAGGCGATGCGCGAGGCCTCCCGGAAGCTCAGCGTGTCACCGGCGGGGCTGTCGCTCCATCCGCGGTGCTCCTTGATGTAGCGGCTGCGGATGTCGCTGAAATCGACGGGGCCGTTTTTGAAGACGATGCGCCCGTCCTTGATGTCCATGTCCTCCGCGGGCACGCTCAACTCGTCGGCCAGCGCCTCCAGCACCTGGCGCTTGACCGACTCGGCGGCCTGCTTCACGGCGTGGCCGGTCATCAGCGTCTGCCGGCTCGAATAGGCCCCCAGGTCCACGCCGAAGTCCGTGTCGCCCGACATCACCCGCACGCAATCCAGCGGGACTCCCAGCGCCTCGGCCGCGATCATGCCGAAGGCCGTGTCCGAGCCCTGGCCGATCTCGGCCGACGCCGTGTACACCTGCACCGCGCCGCCGTCCTCGCTCAGCTTGATGGTGGTCGTGCAGTGATAGGTGTCGGACCGGTAGATGGGGTAGCCGGCCCCGGAGACAAAGAAGCCGCAGGCCATGCCGATGCCCTTGCCCTTCGGCAGCTTGCCATTCTTGGAGGCCCAGCCCGAGGCATCGCGCACGGCCTCGATGCACTCCTCCATGCCGAGGCTGCTCATGTTGAGATCGTTGCAGGTCACATCGCCGACCTTCATCATGTTCTTCAGCCTGAGGTCGATCGGGTCCACACCCAGCTCTTCGGCGATCATGTCCAGCTGCTGCTCCCAGGCGGCGCGCGCGGCGACCCCGCCGTGGCCGCGCTGGGCCCCGCAGGTCGGCTTGTTGGTGTAAACCCGCCAGCCGTCGTACTTCATATTGGGCAGCTTGTAGGGGCCGCCCAACAGGCTCCCGGCGTAGTAGACCGTCGCGATCCCGAAGCTGGAATAGGCGCCGCCATCGAGATGACACTCGTGCTGCAGGGCCAGCAGGGTACCGTCTTTTTTGACGCCGGTGGTCATGCGGTGCACGAAATGGTGGCGGGCGCGGCACAGCATGAAAACCTGCTCGCGCGAATAGATGAACTTGACCGGTTTGCCGGTCTTGCGCGCCAGCAGGCAGGCGGCCAGCTCGCCGGTGTTGGCGGCGGCCTTGATGCCGAAGCCTCCCCCCACGTAGGGCTTGACCACCCGCACCTTGCCCACCGGCAGGCCCAGCACCATGGCCAGCGTGCGCTGAACGTAGTGGGGCGCCTGGGTCGAGCTGTGCAGGGTCAGGCGGCCGTCCAGGTCGAAGATAGCGATGCAGCCGGGCGGCTCGAGAAAGGCGCCGTCCTGGCGCTTGTTCTTGAAGGTGGTGGTCTTGACCAGATCGCATCTTTTAAGGGCCTCGGCCACGTCGCCGAACTCCTGGTGCACCTCGGCCGAGATGTTGCGCGGATATTTGGGGTGAAGCTGCGGCGCCCCCTCGGCCATGGCCTCTTCCATGGTCAGCACCGCCGGCAGTTCTTCGTACTCGACCTTGATCAGGCCGATGGCCTCCTCGGCCGTCTGCTTGTCGACGGCGGCCACCGCCGCGATCTCGTCGCCCACGTACCGCACGACGTCGTGGCAGAACACCGTTTCGTCGTAGCGGGCCGGACTGACGCCGTAGGGCACCAGGCCCGCATCCTTGGACGTGATTACCGCCTTGACACCCGGCAGGCGCTCGGCCGCGGAGGTGTCGATGTTCACTAGGCGGGCATGCGGCAGCGGGCTCTGCAGCATGGCCGCGTGCAGCATGCCCGGAAAAGACATGTCGTCGATGAACACCGCCCGTCCGGTCGCTTTGGCCGGCGCATCGAGGCGGGCCGATCGGCTGTTGATGACGCGATAATCAGTCATGGAATCCTCCGAAAACCCGTGAGTGAAGACGAGCGTGAACTGACGCCCGTGATAAGGAAACTCGAGACTAGAAATTTGAACCTCGAAACTCGCAACCCGAAATAATCGAGAAGAAAATTGAAACTCGAAACTCAAAAATCGGAATTTGTACTATTTAAATCTTTTGTACTATTTAAATCTGTGGTAACGGGCCGACGGCCGCACGGGCAGGATTGCCGCGTGACGCGTGCCGGCCGCTCCCCCGTCAGCGCGCAACGTCCTTTATGGCCGTGATGATCTTCTGGTAGCCGGTGCAGCGGCACAGATTGCCCGATATGGCGCGCCGGATCTCGGCTTCCTCCGGGTGGGGCGTGCGGTCCAGAAGCTCCTTGGCCGACAGGATCATGCCGGCGGAGCAAAAACCGCACTGGATGGCGCCTCTTTCGACGAAGGCCTCCTGCAGCGGGTGGAGCCCCGCGGCGGTTTCCAGTCCCTCGATGGTCTGAACCGCGCGTCCGTTGGCCTGAACCGCGAGAACCAGGCAGGAGTTGACGGCTTTTCCATCCAGCAGCACCGTGCAGGCGCCGCAGTCCCCCAGGTCGCATCCCTTTTTGGTGCCCGTCAGGCCAATTTGACTGCGCAGCAGATCGACCAGGGTGGTGTTCGGCTCCACGGCCACCTCGTGGGGCGTGTCGTTGACGGTCAACCGGATGATTTGCTTCATGTCTGTCTCCTCATAATCGTTCACAGGGTTGCAGTGTTCGATTCGTCTCAACCCTCTTGATAGTAGGACTTTACAAAGCGCCGCAGTTACAAGCGTCGGGCACGCAGACGACTGTTGGAGGCAAAGTGCCCGAAAACACCGCAGAGGCGGTGCTCTATTGTCAGCGTTTACAGGGTGACGCGGCTGCAAGGCGTCGGGCACGCCGGCGTACTCGTGTACGTCAAGCGCCCGACAACACGGCAGATGCGGTGCCCTTTCGTCAGCGTTTTCAGGGTGCCGCAGGTGCAAGGCGTCGGGCGCGCCGGCGTACTCGTCGTACGTCAAGCGCCCGACAACGCCGCAGATGCGGTGCCCCGGAAACGCTGACCTCAGGTTCTGCTGCGGGCTTCGGCCAGCGCCATCGCCAGTGTCCGGCGGGTCAGCAGCGCCACCATGGCGCGCCGGTACTCGGCCGAGCCGCGGAAATCCAGGATCGGCCGGCAGTCGTTGGTGGCGGCCTGCCCGGCCTCTTCGAACAGGCGTTCGTCCGGCTTTTCGCCCACGAGCACCTTTTCGGCCTTGGGCGAGCGCAGAGGCGTGGGGCCTACCGACCCCAGCGCAATCCGGGCGGTTCGAATCCGGTCGGCCTTTTCGTCCAGCTCCAGAAAAGAGGCCACATTGACGATGTTGCAGTCCTGGGCCTTGCGGACGCCGAGGTTCAGGTAACCGGCGCCGGAATACCCGCGCGGCACCGTGATGACGATCGCCGTGACGAGTTCGTCCTCAGCGGCCGCGGTCATTCCGGGACCCTTGAAAAACGCCTCGACCGGCATGCGGCGCTCACCGGACGGGCCGGCCAAAACGAGTTCGGCCCCGTAGACCATAAGGGACGGCGGCAGGTCGGCCGCCGGCCGGGCCGAACCGAGATTCCCGCCGATGGTGGCCAGGTTGCGGATCAGGGGCGTGCCCAGCGCGCGGGCGCTCTGCCCCAGGGCAGCGGCATTTTCGGCAACCACATCGGAGGCGCCAATGTCGGCGATGGTGACGCAGGCGCCCAGCACCAGCGTCCCGTTGGATCTTTCCAGGCGGCGCAGTTCCGTAATGCGCGCCAGCGATACCAGGTGCGCCGGCGCCACGACCTTTTTCTTCATGTTGACCAGCAGGTCGGTCCCGCCGGCCAGAGGCCGAGCCCTGCCCCGCCGGGCCGCCATAACTTGGCAGGCGTCGGCAACGGAAGCGGGTTCGTGAAACTCAAACTTGGGCAGGATCATGCAGGCCTCCAATATTCCCGCCGCCCGAAGGACTGTGGCGGGACGGCTTAAGGTTAAGAGTACAGACCTCGATACGCTCGAGTGAAAGGGAAACGATGCTCAAGCTGCCGTAATCCACGCGGATGCGAAACAGATTCGACAGCGGCATGTCCAGAAAATGGCAGATCAGGACGCGGATCACGCCGGCGTGCGTCACGATGCAAACATTGCCGGGCGTCTCGTCCGCCATCCGTGTCACCGGCAAAACCACGCGCCGCTGCAGGTCCCGGAAGCTCTCGCCGCCGGGCGGCCTGAAACCGGCCAGATCCTTGCCGCGCGTCTCCCATAGATCGGGCCGCTCGTCGCGCACACGGCGGCGCGGCACCCCTTCCCATTGGCCGAGGTGAATTTCACGCAGCTCCCTACTGGTCCGGACAGCTGCGGCATGACCGGCAAAGACGATGGCCGCGGTTTCGGCCGCCCGCGATAGATCGCTCGACCACACGGCGGTAAATTCGATAGATTTAAATTCGTCTTGCCAGGCTTCGGCCTGCAACCGGCCGTTGCGGCCGAGCGCAACGTCCGTCTGGCCGATAAAGCGCCCGGCTTCCGGATGCTCGATCGCTCCGTGGCGCATCAGAAAGAGCATCGTCATACCATCAGCCCGCGGCGGCCGCACATGACAACGCGCCCGCCGGTGATCTTCTCCCAAAGCCGCTGTCATTCACCTGGGTCCCAACCAGAAATGGGCTGCGGTAATCCGCATCTGCAAGGCATCGTTCCAGGCTCGCGCCGATCTGATGAAACGTCCGCGCATCGAAGCGGCACAGATGCGATTCGGCAAATTCTCTTTCCCGCACCGAGGTCGCCCGCAGCCGCCGGTAGAGGTGCGCCGCATCGTAAATGCGCCAGGCGGCCAGAAAAGCCAGGGTCTCAGCTACACGGTGTCCCCCGTGCGCCAACCGCTCCAGATACGCCGGGCACACCCGTCCGGACCGGTTGAGAACATCGGTCATGTGCGGCAGCAACGGCGGTTTGGTGATCTCAGGGCAACCGACCTCCGACAGCCGTTTTAGTGTATCGAGCCGTGTGCCGTCAAGGCCGAACTGCTCCGAAAGACGTCCGTGCCGGTTTTTGACCACCGCACGCCCATCGGCCCGATGGTGGACGATTATTTCGCGCGGATTTACCAGCAAATCGCCGGCCGCCTCGAATTCGCAGTTGTCGGCATACTGGCCGGCACACAGCAAAGCCGCCTCGGCCAGGCGCATCAAGAGCAGCCAGTATTCTGCGGCGTCGTCCTCCTGGTCGCGGGCTCGCGACCAGAGGGCCTCGATCATCTTTTCAGTCATGAGCTGCGAGGAAACGCCTTGCTCTATTTCGATGTTTATCAGGACAATGGACTCGAGGATGTGCGCCGCAGCAGGCCGTCGCCTGAAGGAGCCCAAAAAAGTCATGGCACTCTCCTTTTCGATGCATTTTTTGGAATCGGCGGGTGGCAGAGTCAGACTGGGGTTAATCCAAGAACTAATTTCGACTGTTCCTTACCTATTGTCTTGGCAGACATATAGTGTCTTACACCATTTCGCCCGCCACTCAATATGGTTGACACCTGAAATCTCAAATCGTTTTCATCTGTCAACCCGGCACGTTGAACCGGGATTTTTATAGGCGTTCAATTGCGTGCTCAAGGCTACTCGCGACACTTCACAGGCGGCACGACGCTCGCACCCCACGCCTTTTTGACCCTTGCAGACGCCGGCGGGCCGATCGCCGTTGACCTGACGACCTAACGTTTTGTTGGGTTGAGTCAAACAAATGAATTCAGTTTTGAATTGACAACGGGAAGTGTCTTAATTTATACGTTGGGTTATGTCAATGATGACATAGAGCGCGCCGGGTATTTTATTCCGATTAACTGTCGCCGCCCGGATGGCAATAACTTGTAAAGCCTCTCAATAACCAAAACCGCCTGTGGTCAGAGAACGCCGTCGGCGTTAAGCCGCGCACCTGGTTCCCGTCCCATGGCCAAGGAACACTTCCGGTGAAAAACATACCCGTCCATGACGCCGTCGGCATGGTGCTGTGCCACGATGTCACCCGCATCGTGCCGGGGGGACACAAAGGACCGGCCTTCAAGAAAGGCCACATCATCACGGCCGGGGACATCGGGCCGCTCCTGGACATGGGCAAGGCCCACGTCTATGTCTACGATCTTTCCGAGGGCTTCATCCACGAGGACGACGCCGCCATCCGGATCGCCTCGGCGGCCGCGGGCCCGGGCCTGCGCCTGACATCGCCTTCGGAAGGGCGGGTGAACCTGACCGCGTCCCTGAACGGGCTGCTGAAGGTCAACCCTGCGGCCTTGAGGGAGATCAACGCCGTCGAGGATGTCGTCTTCGCCACCCTGCACACCAATGTTCCGGTCGACTGCAACCAGCCGGTGGGCGGCACCCGCATCGTTCCGCTGGTCACCCGCGAAGAAAACATCCGGCGGGTCGAATCGATCTGCCGCAGCCAGGCGCCGGTCATCCAGGTCAAGCCCATCCTGCCCCTGCGGGTGGGCATCGTCACGACCGGCAGCGAGGTGTTCAACGGCCGCATCGAGGACAAGTTCGGCCCCGTGCTGCATGTGAAGTTCGCCGAGCTGGGCTGTCCGGTCGCAGGCCAGGTGTTCGTCTCCGATGACGCCGGCATGACCGCCAATGCCATTCGGCACTTCATCGACGAGGGGGCCGAGATGGTGGCCGTGACCGGCGGTATGTCGGTCGACCCGGACGACCAGACGCCGACGGCCATCCGGAAAACAGGCGCGCGCATCGTCACCTACGGCACTCCGGTCTTTCCGGGGGCCATGTTCATGCTGGCCTACCTGGGCAAGGTGGCGATCATCGGCCTGCCGGGCTGCGTCATGTACCACCGCACCAGCATCTTCGATCTGATCGTGCCGCGCATTCTGGCCGGCGAGACGCTCACCCGGGCGGATTTCATCGATATGGGGTATGGCGGCTACTGCTCCGGTTGTGCAACCTGCGCCTACCCGCGCTGCGGGTTCGGTAAATAATAGATCGACGTCAACCGACGGTTCGAACGCACCATCAAAAAAGAGGAGGCCAATCGATGATCAAGAGGATACTCCACATCAACGGCATGCCCATGACGGTCATTACGGAACCCGACACCCTGCTGGCGGACGTGCTCAGAGAGCAGCTCCACCTCACCGGGACCAAGGTCGGCTGCGGCCAGGGCCAGTGCGGCTGCTGTTCGGTGATTCTGGACGACAAAGTCGTCCGGTCCTGCATCACCAAAATGAAACGCGTGGAGGACGGCGCCCGGGTCACTACCATCGAGGGCATCGGCACCCCCGACAACCTGCATGCCCTGCAGCTGGCCTGGACCGTGCACGGCGGCGCCCAGTGCGGATTCTGCTCCCCGGGCTTCATCGTTTCGGCCAAGGCCCTGCTGGACGAAGACAACCAGCCTTCGCGCCAGAAGGTCCGGGAGTGGTTCAAGAAGCACCGCAACGCCTGCCGCTGCACCGGCTACAAGCCGTTGGTGGATGCGGTCATGGACGCCGCCAAGGTGGTACGGGGCGAGATGA
>JBAPWQ010000507.1:0-6660 GCA_049283795.1 Desulfobacterales bacterium
CGCATGGCCCCCCCGGTGGCTCGATGAATTGATAGGACCTCGCATCGCCCGCGGATGCCGGCCGTCGATACCTTTCTCATGAACCGCTTATACCCTAAAACACCCGGCTCTTCAAGGCGCGGCCCGAAAGGCTTTGGCCCCGGATCGCGGCGGAAGGGCTGCTTTTCGCTGCCGGGCGCGTCTTCGCTTCCCAGAGTCCGCGATCGTGATTTGATGCTTGACTTCCGGTAAGGATCCATTGTAATTATTGGTAGTTACTTGAGCAATTTTTATGCGCCGTTTTCACCCGGCGCGACGGGGCAACAGGACAAATGACGCGCTATTCCGAAGCGACCCGCACCACCAAAGAGACCCGTGTCCACATCACCCTCAATCTTGACGGCGGCGGCAGCGGCGACATATCGACCGGCATTCCGTTTTTCGACCATATGCTGACCCTTTTTGCGGCGCATGGATTTTTTGATCTGACGATAGCCGCCAGTGGGGACCTGGAGGTCGATCATCACCACACGGTCGAAGACGTCGGGCTGGTGCTGGGCGATGTCTTCCGGCAGGCCCTGGGGGACCGCGCGGGAATCAAGCGCTACGGCCATGCGGTCACGCCGATGGACGAGGCCCTCGCGAGTGTCAGCGTCGATCTGTCGAACCGGCCGTTTCTGGTTTTCCACCCCGCCGGTTTGACCGGCAGCGGCGTGCGGTTCGACATTGCCCTGACCAAAGAGTTTTTCCGGGCTTTCGCCAATCGCTGCGGCATGAACCTGCACATCAATGTCCACTATGGCGAAAACCCGCACCACGTGATCGAGTCGATCTTCAAGGCCGCCGGCCGGGCCCTGGATGAAGCGACGGCCTTCGACGGGCGGATCACCGGCGTTCGTTCCACGAAAGGCGCGCTTTGAGAACGGGTCAAAATTGATGAAACCCGTCCACACCGGCAGCGCCTATCGCCGGACGGTGCCCGGCCCGATAAATTTCCTGAAAACTGACGGCGACGTTTGACCCGCTGCGCGCCGCCCCACCGACGGCGGCGCCAAAAATCCCGCCCGGTCCCCTGGGGTCCCTGGCGCGGCATCCGGACGAAGGCCTGTGGATTGCGTGCATCGTCGTTTCAACCTTTTACACGGAGTCACCGGAACCTGTCATGCTCATCATACCGGCCGTCGATATTCAATCCGGACGCTGCGTGCGTCTCCTGCAGGGGCGCCAGCAAGATGTCACCGTCTTTTCAGATGACCCGGCGGCCATGGCCCGCCGCTGGGCCGAGGCGGGGGCCGGTCTGATCCATGTCGTCGATCTCGACGGGGCTTTCGAAAAAGGACCGCGCAACACGGCTGCCATCCGCGCCATACTGGACAGCGTCGATGTCGATGTTCAGGTCGGGGGCGGCATCCGCGATGAGGACACGATCCGGGCGTACCTGGAGGCCGGGGCCGCACGGGTGGTGATCGGCACGGCCGCGGTCAGGGACCCGGAGCGCATCAGGGACATCTGCAGCCGGTTTCCGAACTGCATCGTTTTGGGCATCGATGCCCGCAACGGGATGGTGGCCGTGGAGGGCTGGACCGAGACCACGTCTCTGCGGGCGGTCGATCTGGCGCGCCGCTTCGAGGATTGCCCGCTGGCCGCCATCAACTTTACCGACATCCACCGCGATGGAATGCAAACCGGGGTGAACATCGAAGAAACGCGTCGTCTGGCGCAATCGATTGCGATTCCGGTGGTGGCCTCCGGCGGAATATCGTCCCTCGAGGATATCCTCGATCTCCTGCCGCTGGAGGCCGAAGGGGTATGCGGCGTGATTGTCGGCCGGGCCCTTTATGCCGGAACGGTGGACCTCAAACAGGCCATCGCCAGCGCCGACGCCTATCGTACGCGATAGGCGCGGCGGCGGCAATTAGAGAAAATCCTTGACAATAACCGAATGATACAATATTTTAATCCGCTGATTCATTTAACCTTTTAAAAAAAAATTCGCTTTATTTCTTTCCGTTTAATCACCTCCATTGCAGGACGATTTCGCATGTTCCAGAGAAGTGGAGGGCGCTCTTTTTGACCAGTTTCATCCCGGAAGAAAAAATCGCCGAAATCAGAAGTGCCGCCGACATCGTCGATATCGTCTCCGGCGTGGTGTTGCTGAAAAAAGGCGGCAAGAATTATCTCGGCCTTTGCCCCTTTCACTCCGAAAAAACCCCCTCCTTTAACGTCAGTCCCGACAAGCAGATTTTTCATTGCTTTGGGTGCGGGGAAGGTGGGGATGTTTTTTCCTTCGTCATGAAACAGGAAGGCTTGAGCTTTGCGGAAGCCGTCCGGGAACTGGCGCGCCGCTGCGGGATCTCGCTGCCGGAGCGGCGCCTGAGTGGCGAACAGCGGCGGCGCCTCGATGAAAAAGAACAGGTGCTGGCCGTCAACCGCCTGGCGATGGATTTTTTTCGGAAAAAACTGCTGGAAGGGCCGGAGGGCGACAGCGCAACCAGATACCTGGCCAAACGCGGACTGACCCGCGCCACGATCGACACGTTTCAGATCGGGTATGCGCCCAAGGGATGGGATCACCTCTGCAAACATCTTCTGGACCAGCGCCTGCCGGCGTCCGTGATCGAAGAAAGCGGGTTGGTCCTGCCGCGCAAAAACAGCGGCGGCTTCTACGATCGCTTCCGTGAGCGGATCATGTTTCCGATTTTCGATGCGAACCGGCGGGTCATCGGGTTCGGCGGCCGGGTCATGGACGACGCCCTGCCCAAGTATCTCAATTCCCCTGAAACGGCGCTCTACAGCAAGAGCCGGTCCCTCTACGGCCTGCACCTGGCCAAAGCCCCGTGCCGGGAGTCCGAATCGGTGTTCATCGTCGAGGGATACTTCGATGCGGTCGCGCTGCATCAACACGGCCTGACCAATACGGTGGCGACGCTCGGGACCGCGCTGACAGCCGAACACGTCCGCATCCTGCGCGGGTGTGTCGGCGAGAAGGGCCGGGCCGTGCTGGTCTATGACTCCGATGACGCCGGTATCAAGGCCGCCCGACGCAGCATCGACGTGTTTGACAAAGAATACGTCAATGCACAGATTTTAATTTTAACATCCGGTTACGACCCGGACAGCTTTATCTTCGAGCACGGTGCGGACGCTTTCTATGCCGCCGCCGCCGGAGCATTGGACATCATACCGTTTCTGCTCGAGACCGCCATAAAGCAAAACGGCCTGTCGGTCGAAGGCCGCGTGCGGATCGTGAGCGAACTCAAGGGGCCGCTGAGCGCCGTCTCCGACACGGTGGCCAGGTCCCTGTACGTGCGGATGGTGGCCGAACGACTGGAGATTGACGAGGGGGCCCTGCTCGAAAAACTGCGCCAGGCCACCGCCGGGTCGTCGGGACCCCGGCAAGTTCCGAAGGCCGCGCCGGTTGTGGCAACGGCTTCGGCACCGGGGGCGGCCCCCGCTGCACAGGGTGCCGGCCATGCCAGCCGGGTGGAAAAACAGATCATCGCCATGCTGCTGCAGGTACCGCAAGCCTGCAAGATCGTCAGCCGGGTGGATGCTCTGGCGTTGTTCGAAAATCAATTTCTCGCCCGGCTCGGTCAGATGATTCTCATGGCCTACAACGGCTGGAAAAAAAGCGCCCCCTCGACCGCTGGTCGCGACCCGGCCGGCGAAAATCGCTGGCTGGCCGCTATCATGGCGGACCTTGGTGAGGAGGACCGCCGGGCGATCGCCGACGCGGCCATAAATGCGGAGAGTTGGCAGATCGAGGGCTGTGAAAAACAGATCCTGCATTTTGTCGAAACGGCACACAAGCGCCGCAGTCAGCATGATCTCGAGCACCGGCTCAAGACTGCCGTGCGTGAAAAGGACGACCGGTTGATCGAGCAGTTGCTGATCGAAAAGCAGGCGCTGGCGGTCAAGCGTGAAAAACGGAAAATGGCCCTGCTCGACAAATAGATGGCTCTATCGGCGGCCAGTCATGCCTCGGCCGCTTCGGGTCCGGACGGTATTTAAGCTTGGGGCGTTACGTTTCAATGCGGCGTGACGGCCGCGCCCCGGCGCAGGTTCAAGGCGTGTCGTCGGGCGGCATCGATTTCAGAGCGGTTCTGGGCCGGGACCAGGTCAGCTGTTTTGGGACGTATATTCTTGGGAAACGGGTGAAGGACGCGGGAGGCAAACATTAATGACTAGTAAATCCGCCAAGGTACGGGTGAATGAAAAAAATCGCCAGCAGAAAAAGGCCGGAGCCACGGTATCGGCCGGCTTGCCGGCCAAGACGACCGTCGGGAAGTCCGCCGAAAAAAACGGCGGCGCACAAATCAACCGAAAAGCCTTGAAGGACCTGATCTCGAAGGGCACCAAGCAGGGCTATCTCACCTATGACGAAATCAACGAAGTCCTGCCGGAAGACATGCTGTCGGCCGAACAGATCGAAGAGACGCTGATTCTTTTCGATGATCACGAGATCGACATCCTGGACGAAAAAAGCGCTCGAAAATCGGAACAGGCCAAAAAACTCAAGCAGGCCAAACTCAAGGAGCGCCAGCGGGCCGTGACCGATTTCGGGGCGGTCACCGACCCGGTGAAGATGTACTTGCGCGAAATGGGCATGGTGACCCTCCTGAGCCGTGAGGGTGAAGTCGAGATCGCCAAGAAAATCGAGGCCGGTGAACAGGAAGTGCTGCGCGCCGTGCTCGATACCATCCACGGCGTCGAATCGATCCTGGAACTCGGCGACCGCATCGAGAAGGCCGAGCTGCGATCCAAGTACGTCCTCAGGGACATCGACGAGGGCGACACGTACGTCGACGAGGTCGTGCAGACCGAAAAGTTCCTGAATACGATTCGCGCGATCAGGGAAATTCACCTCGAAAACAATGCCTTCCGCGAGAGGCTCTTCACCGACGAGTTGAAGCCCGACGAGAGCCGGCGCGTGCGGCGCTCCATCAAGCGGCGCAATGCGAGGATTTTCGAACTGCTGAAGGAGTGGCGGCTCGAAGGGAGCATCATCGATGACATTGAGCAGCGGATCATCGATCAAATCGGGTGGTTCGACCGCATGAGCCAGAACCTGATGCGGCGGGCCGGCGCGGTCAACTCCCCGCTGGGGGAGGTCCGCAACAATTTGCACTCCAAAACCCATTTCGTCAAATGGGCCGGTCAGCTCTGCTCCCTCAAGAAAGAGGAGCTGGCGGACCTGTTCACGGAGATCGTCAACATCGAAACGGCCATCCAGGAGCGTAAAAAGGAGCTGAAGACCAAAAACAGGACCTTGAAGCGGGTGATGGCCAATGTCGAGGAAGGCCGGCAGAGGGCCAAACTGGCCAAGAGCGAGCTGACCCGCGCCAACTTGCGCCTGGTGGTCAGCATCGCCAAGAAGTACACCAACCGCGGGCTGCAGTTTCTGGACCTGATCCAGGAAGGCAACATCGGGCTAATGAAGGCGGTCGACAAGTTCGAGTACCGCCGCGGGTACAAGTTCAGCACCTACGCCACTTGGTGGATCCGGCAGGCCATCACGCGCGCCATCGCCGACCAGGCGCGCACCATCCGCATTCCGGTGCACATGATCGAGACGATCAACAAGCTGATTCGCACCTCCCGCTACCTGGTTCAGGAGCAAGGGCGCGAGCCGAGCCCGGAGGAGATCGCCGAAAAAATGGAGATCCCGCTCGAAAAGGTGCGCAAGGTCCTTAAGATCGCCCGCGAGCCGATCTCGCTCGAAACGCCGATCGGTGAGGAGGAGGACAGCCATCTGGGCGATTTCATCGAAGACAAGAAGTTCATGCTGCCCTCGGATGCCGCCATCAATCTCAACCTGGCCGAACAGACCCGCAAGGTGTTGGCCACGTTGACGCCGCGCGAGGAAAAGGTGCTGCGCATGCGGTTCGGCATCGGTGAAAAGGCCGATCACACCCTGGAGGAGGTCGGGCAGGATTTCGCGGTCACCCGCGAGCGCATCCGCCAGATCGAAGCCAAGGCCCTGCGCAAGCTGCGCCACCCGACCCGCAGCCGCAAGCTCAAGCATTTCATCGAAACGTAAAAATAAAACATGGAAATCCATATTTTATGTAAACGCCACAGGCGAATGAAATTTTAGAGATATTTTGAGTGCCGATCACCATAGACCCCTGTACCTGCCATGGTATGGGGGTTTTTATATCGGGCAGCCTGTGCCATATAAAACAGCCGCCTCGATACCCGACGCGAAAACCTTCATCTTCCGCGATGAACAGCAATCCCTTTTAGAGCCAGGAAAAATCAAGCCTGCGATGGAGCCGGCGGTAGATGTCTCTGCCATCCGGACGCCGGTGGGCAAGTTGCATGGACGCCTCAAAAACATCGCCACCCGTGACCTTATCGCAGCCGGACAGCCGGGAAAAGGGGCGGCGTGATGCAGGGTTACGCTTGACAACCGCGGCCCTTAAAGGATAAGAGAAAACCGTTTTCAGCAAACGCCTTGCCGGTGACCGGCGGGGCTGGTGTGGCCACTACCGTGACTAAGGGGTCCGCACCGCCCCCTGACGGCCTTGCGCCGGTATCGAAGGGCTGTCATGGCTATCGGTTTTTTCAGGATAATGCCGTCATTGTAACGCTTGCGGGCCCATAGCTCAGCTGGTAGAGCCACCGGCTCATAACCGGTCGGTCCCTGGTTCGATCCCAGGTGGGCCCATGCCCCTTAAT
>JBAPWQ010000508.1:0-4181 GCA_049283795.1 Desulfobacterales bacterium
CACCGGGGCAGGCCCCGAATTCGGAAATCGAGGAAGTATCGATGCTGAATCTGCCGGTGAAGGAGGTGCTGTTGTTGTGTTGCAGCCTCTGCGCGGTGGAGCGCACCGCGCAGGCCGGCGGCACCGACGTCGAGCACCTGCCGGTGCGGATTCTGTTTCAGGAAAACCTCAGTGGCGGGAGTCGGCCGGACCCGGCCGTGGTCCTCGTTTCCGATTCAGGGCAATTGGAGCGGATCATATCCGAGGCTAAGAGGCAGACGATCGGCCAACCGCCCCAGGCACCGGCGGTCGACTTCGAGGCCGCCAATGTCGTCCTCATCCGGATGGGGCAACGGCCGACCGGCGGCTACGGGATCGAACTGGCGGAGCCGCAGGCCCGCCTCGACAACGGGACGGCCCTGATCCGGCTGCGGTGGATCGAGCCGGCCCCCGGCACCGTCAGCACGCAGGCACTGACCAGCCCCTGCCTCGTCATCGAACTGCCCAAGGGCGCCTACCGGAAAATTGTGATTACCGACGAAAGCGGAAGCATCAAAGGCGAGATTTCCGTGTGATCATCTTGGACAATCGCGCTTGACCCCGAAATTGCGCAAAAGGGCCATTTTCATATCCGGAAATGAGCAATTTTTCGCAAGTTCAAGGAAAGCGGTGGAACTGCGCGGAGGCATACGGATGTATGCCGCACAAGCGGTTTTGCCGATTGACGCCGAAATTGCGGAAAAGGGCCATTTCCGGGAGGAAAATTACATGGCGGCCTGTTTCGGCGACTCTATCGCCGGCCGCCCGACGTCCGAGCCGGTAATCTGCTTCTTGTTTTGCAGGGAAATAATCTGGCCCTCGTGGTTGATGAGCCGGTCGTCGTCGGTCAGAAACATGCCGAGCTGCAGCATCACCTCGCGTTTGTGGTCGGTCTGGTATTTCACCTTTTCCAGCTTGAATTTCAGGATGAGCCAGACAAAAGCGAAGATCGTGAACACGAGAAACAGGATGCCCAGGCTGACGAGGGTATACATGACCGCTTTTTCCCCGACCCTTCCGATGACGACGAAAATGTGGTCGATCTGGGAAAAAATTACCGCTCCGACGATCAGAAAAAGCAGGCTCAAAAGAAAAGGGTCCTGGCGCAGAAAACTCAAGGAGGAATTGAGTTTGGCAAAAGTACCGCCCGGTTGGCGGTTTTGATCGTCGGTTTCGGATCCGGTTCTTTCTTCCGCGCCGATGTCAATGAAAAAAACGTTGAACGCCTTGACGACCAGCCCCAACAGGAACGTCATCACCCCCGGGGTCAGAAAAGAGGCCAGCAGGTAATAGCGCCAGGGGAAGTTCATGCTGAAGGGTTCCAGCAGGCAGAACAGGCTGATGAAAAAAATGAGGGTTTCAAGCAGACAAATGGCGAATAGATAATTCTTGAAGAATCTTTTGATCTCCTTCGATTCGAAGAGGGAAGCGATCCCTGCGAATTTTGTATGGTTGTCCGAATTCATCGGTTTTCTCCCTGCAAGGTCAAGAAATCGCGCTGTCCGACGGTGGCCCTCTGAACCTCAGCCCGCTTTGAGGAGCCCGTTATTCGGTGAAGGGGCTTGGCCCGCGCGGTGGGCAGAACCGATTCGGCGGTTCTGCAAAGCCGCCGACGTACGTAAATTAAACATCTCGAAATCCAAATCCAGCCGTCACCGTCACTGAGGCTTTAATACAAAATTTTCGGTCGCATTGTCAATCTTTACAATTCGGTGGCCGCCCACCCACCCAATCCGTTGAGAAGCGCCATAAAAAGTGATACTGTATCAAATTTCGCAGAGTCCATATTTTCATGAACCTGGCGCCTCGATCACCGTTGCAACCCGGATGCGTTAAACCCGATGATACCCTTGCAAATTGTCAATGAAAATTTGCCCGCTTTGATCGCCCTGGGGGTGCTGGCTGTCGCACTCGGCACGTTTTGGGGTTTCACCGCCCACCGATTCGCCCGGCGCAAGCGGAACCGGCCTGTCCCGGGCGCATTGCGTTTTCCCGGCCAGTCCTTGCTGGAAAAATTGGATGTCCTGGACCGGAAAGCCGACGGCAGCCTGGTTTACCTGCTGCTGTCCCCGCTGCTCCTGTATGCCGCCTACCTGTCATGTCTTTATTTCGGCCGCCGTGAGATCACCCTTGCGGGGGGGGCCATCATCGGGCTGGCCGGCATCGGGCTGACGGTCTTTTTTTTCATCAAGCGCCGCCGCCACGTGGCAGAAAGACGTGACGTGCGGGTCCAATACGAAGGCGAAGCGGCCGTCGGCCAGGAACTCAACCGGCTGATGCTGGAAGGCTACTGTGTCTACCATGATTTTCAGGCTGACGACTTCAGGATCGATCACATCCTCGTCGGTCCGAAGGGCGTCTTTGTCATCAAAACTAAGGCCCGCTCACAGCCGAGCCCCCAGGGTCAGCCGCCCGGTGCGGTCGTCGCCTACAACGGCCGGCTTCTCGAATACCCCCACGGCACCGATATTCATACCATTGAACAGGCCGAGAGTCAGGCCGCCTGGCTCTCGACCTGGCTCGGCGACGCCATCGGCGAGTCGCTGACGGCCAATGCCGTCGTCGCATTGCCGGGGTGGTATGTCAAGCGGAGCGCACCGGACGGCATACCCGTCATCAATCCGAAACAGTTTCACTCCTTGCTGAAGTACGTCCGCGCCAAAGTCCTCGACGATGAGCTGATCGTCCGGATTGTGCTCCATCTCGAAAAAATGTGCAGCGCCACAGTATCCGCTGCGGAACCGGATCAACAACTCCCGACCCCCGCCCATGCAAATTGACGTGACGCCATGAAAATCATCGCCCAAAAAAGCGGCCCGATCGTCGAACTGCTGGTCGAGGCATTCGGCGCCGCTTCCAAGACCCACATCCGCAAGATGCTGAAATACAACATGATCAAGGTGGGCGATCAACTCGTTACCCGGGCCGAATTTGCGGTCGGTGCCGGCGATGTCATCGAATATGTGAAAAAATCCGGACAACGAAAAAAAATCCGGCCGCCCGCGCCGATCCTTTTCGATGATGATGAGCTGCTTGTGGCCGAAAAGCCGGCCGGTCTCATCACCTTCGGGGAGAGAGGCACGGGGGGAACGTCTTTGTACAAAATGCTGAAAGAGTTCGTCGCTCTCCGATCGGACGGGCGGCAGCAGGTGTACGTCGTTCACCGGCTCGACCGGGAGGTGTCCGGCATCATCCTTTTTGCCATGAATGCCAAAGTGCAGCAGCAACTGAAAAAAAACTGGAAAGAAACGAAAAAATTGTATTACGCCCTGGTTGAAGGCCGCCCGCAAAAAGACCGTGACACGCTGAGGACCTGGCTGCGGGAAGGGGCGGACCGCAAAGTGGCATCTTCCGACCGGCCGGCCGGTGCGAAATTGGCCGTGACCCATTACCGCGTGCTGAAGGTCGTAAAAGGTCACACGCTGCTCGAAATCGAGACCGAAACCGGCCGCAAGAACCAGATCCGGGTCCATTTGGCGGAACTGGGGCATCCGATAGTCGGCGACCGCCGCTACGGTGCCGACGCGACGGTGACCCGCCGAATTCGCCTGCATGCCTTCTACCTCGGCTTCAAGCATCCCACCCACGGCCGGTTTGTCGAATTCACCAGCCCGATGCCCCAAGGCTTCCTGGTGTTGGGCAAAAAAGACGAGGATTACAAATAAGGTGAAACCTGTATTCCGGTGTCGCGGTTTAAAGAATCGGCGCCAGCAGGTAGGAGGCCCGGGCGGCGAATTTGAAAAAAAAGGAGCGCTTTTCGATGTCTTCCATGTCCAGCGGCAGACTGTCGGCCAGGTCGTTTTGCAGCATTAGCTCGACTTCGGCGGCAAAGTCGCGGTCTTTGGCCAGGATGGTGATTTCAAAATTCAATCGAAACGAGCGGTTGTCGAAATTGGCCGTTCCGATGGAAGCCGAGTCGTCGTCGACCAGCATCACCTTCTGGTGCATGAAGCCCTTCTGATAGCGGTAGAGTTTGACGCCGATCGGCAGCAACTTGGCATAATAGGCGAAAGAGGCCAGGTAAACCAGGAAATGGTCCGGTTTCTGCGGCAGCAGAATGCGGACGTCCACCCCGCGCAGCGCGGCCAGCTGCAGGGCGCCGATCACCTGCGGGTCGGGCACGAAATAGGGACTGGCGATCCAGACCCGGCTGACGGCCGAGT
>JBAPWQ010000509.1:0-3110 GCA_049283795.1 Desulfobacterales bacterium
CCGACCGCCAGCCGGCCCAGGTAATCCGAATAGCCGAGGTCCGAGACCCGCATCTGAAACGGCGCCGCCGGATCGTAGGACGGGCCGGGTATCGCCTCTATCACCGTTTCCATCAGCTCGTGCAGGTTTTTCCCTTTTTGGTTCAAGTCCTTGTGCGCGATGCCCTCGCGGCCGACGGCATAGAGCAGCGGGAACTCGAGCTGGTCGTCGGTGGCGTTCAAGTCGATCAGAAGATCGTAGATTTCATCCAGGACCTCTTCGGGGCGAGCGTCCTGGCGATCGATTTTATTGATGACCACGATGATCTTGAGCCCGGCCTCGAGCGCCTTTTTCAAAACGAAGCGGGTCTGCGGCAGGGGACCCTCGGAAGCGTCGACCAGCAGGATGGCGCCGTCGGCCATGGAAAGCGCCCGTTCGACCTCGCCGCCGAAATCCGCGTGCCCGGGCGTATCGATGATGTTGATGCGAACGTCCTGCCACAATACCGAGCAGTTCTTGGCTGCGATGGTAATGCCGCGTTCGCGTTCCAGGTCCATCGTGTCCATCAGGCGCTCGTCGACCGTCTGGTTGTCCCTGAACAGACCGCTTTGCCGGAAGATGGCATCGACCAGCGTGGTCTTGCCGTGGTCGACGTGGGCGATGATGGCGATGTTTCTAACCGTGTTGTTTGTCACTGTTGCTGTCATGATACCGTACCTTCCAACAAAACAGGCAGAGCCGTTGTGGGACTCTGCCTCGAAATCGGTTTTTCACCAGCCGTCGGGTTTGGCCCGGCTTTGTCGCGGCTGAAATGCCGCACGGAAAGCGAAAGCACCGGGGCAAATCGGCACATGCCCGGTCGCTCCTCAGGCAAAAACAGCTGTCATGTAAGCCTCCAGGGAGGCGGCGGCGGCAGGTTTAGAGGGCTTTGACTTTGAGTGCCTTCTGGCCACGCGGGGACATCTCCACCTCAAACGAAACCCGGTCGGACTTCCGCAATCCAAAGTGTCCTTCGAAGTCGACATTGGATTTGTGAAAAAATATTTCACTGCCGTCTTCGGCTTCGATAAACCCATACCCCTTGTCTTCACTGTACCATTTGATTCTGCCCTCAGCCATTATGCAAAATGCTCCTTTCTCGAGGATGCCGGTGTACAAATTTCGGAGGCTACTGTGGGAGAAGGCTGGCCATATCAAACGTGCATCAGCACTAAACTTTATCTCACTATATTCCCCGATAAATGCATGCTTTTAACGTAAATAATAACAATTAAATATGGATTTAAACTGTAAGTGTATACCTGAATGGCGGAAGAATGTCAAACCGGTTGGGAACCCGTCAGCGGATGGCGCCGGCCGCCGTTCCTCAAGACTTATGGTATTCAGTCGAACGGTAGACTGTCAAAATCCAACCACCAAGATCCAGTTAACTCTCACGTCTCAATATCCCTTGCCTGGACAGGTTTTTGATTTCGAATTTTGGTCATTGCGGTTATTTGGTGTTTGTTCTGGGCGATTTGGAATTTTTATCGGAAGCTTAACAGTTTCTACTGCAATCAGACGGGCGGCCCGCGCCTGGGCTGACCCTTGTACCCTGAACCTTACACCTTGAACCTTACACTTGAACCATACACCTTGAATCATACACCCCACCCCCTGACCGGCAGAACGGCATTGACAAGCATGCCGGCGACTTATACGAACTGTTTGGCGGAACACACCGGAATCAACCCCCAGTGACCGCAGGAGACCGCGATGCTCACCAAACCTTATGCGTCCTTGTACCGGCGCCTCTCGACCCTCATCCCGACCGGGCGCTTGATCGTCGACCCGCTCCGAACGCTGGCCTACGGCACCGATGCCAGCTTTTACCGCCTGGTTCCGCAGCTGATCGTTAAAGTCGAAACAGAAGCCGAAGTCAAAGAAGTGTTGGCGGCCTGCCGGGCGCTCAAGACGCCCGTAACCTTCAGGGCCGCCGGCACCAGCCTCTCCGGCCAGGCCGTGAGCGACTCGGTCCTGATGGTTTTGGGACCGGCGGGGTGGCGCGATGTCCACATCCGCCCGGATGCCGGCGAAATAACGCTGGGGGTGGGTATTCTGGGTGCCGAGGCCAATCGCTTCCTGGCGCCTTACGGCAAGAAGATCGGGCCGGACCCCGCCTCGGTGAACTCGGCCAAGATCGGCGGCATCGTGTCGAACAATGCCTGCGGCATGGCCAGCGGCGTCGCCGGCAACAGCATGGGCACGATCACAGGCATGCGTATCATTTTTGTCGACGGCACCGTTCTGGACACCCGCGATGCGAACAGCCGCCAGGCGTTCGTGGAGAGCCACGCGGACATTATCGACCGGGTGACGGCCATCGCCCGCGGCCTGCGCGACGACCCGCAGACCGTGGAGCGCATCCGGCGCAAGTACCTGATCAAGAACACCACCGGCTACAGCATCAACGCCCTGATCGACTACGAAGACCCGATCGACATGATTCAGCACCTGATGATCGGCGCGGAGGGAACGCTCGGTTTCGTGGCCGAAGTCAGTTTTCGCACGCTCGAGGAACCGGCCCACAAGGCCACCGCCCTGATGCTCTTTTCGGACATCGCGCGGGCCTGCGAGGCGGTCTGGCTGCTGAAGGAATGCCGGGTGAGCGCGGCCGAACTGATGGACCGGGCGGCGCTGCGGTCGGTGGAGGACAAGCCCGGCATGCCCGCCTACATCAAGACGTTGGCCGGCACCGTCACCGCCCTTCTGGTCGAGACCGCCGCCGGCGATCCCGCAAGCCTGCAGCGGCAGATAAGGGCCATCAGGTCAAAATTCGAGGGTTTCGCCCTGGCCCGTGCGTTCGAATTTTCGACCGATGCCGACCGGGCGGCCGCGCTGTGGAACATCCGCAAGGGCCTGTTCCCGTCGGCGTGCATCGGACGCCGGAAGGGAACGACGGTCATCATCGAGGACATCGCCGTTCCGATCGAGCACCTGCGGCAGTGCCTGCTCGAGCTGCAGGAACTCTTCGACCGCTATGGCTACCGCGATACGATCATCTGGGGCCACGTCTTCGACGGCAATGTCCACTTCGTTCTGACCCTGGATTTCGCCGATGACCGGGAAATCTCCAAGTACAAGGCCTTCAT
>JBAPWQ010000510.1:0-1686 GCA_049283795.1 Desulfobacterales bacterium
GTAATACCAATTCCTCCTCGCAATCTTCAAATTGTTAAATCGAATTAGTTTGACTTCGTTAAGATAATACTTGCATTTTCTTCAGGTATTTACTATAAAAATTTTCATGAAACACACCCGGCAGAAAGAACCATAACCAAAGGAGAAAATCGCATGTCACCCCACAGTCGGCGCTCGCCGGCGTCGGCGGGCGCTTTATGTCCTTTGTAAAGAGCTTCAGCCACCATTTCCGCTCCTACCGCCACGATGTTACGGAAAGGGCGCGGCAGTATGCCAGCGGTCTGATGCAGGCCGGTGCGCGTAAAAACATGGACCGGATGGCCGAAGTCGTCCCGGGTTCCAAGTCCCGCAATCTCCAGCAATTTCTGACCCACAGCAGGTGGGATGCCCGCGGTGTCATCGATCACGTTGCCTGTGATGCCAATACGTGTCTGGGTGACGAAAAGCGAGCCGGTCTTTTGATCGATGAGAGCGGTTTTGCAAAGCAGGGGCCGATGTCGGCCGGTGTGTCCCGGCAGTGGTTGGGCCGATTGGGCAAGGTTGACAACGGCCAGGTGGCGGTGTTCGGCGTGCTTTCCAAGGACCGCTTTGCAATCCCGGTTGATGTCAAACTTTATCTTCCAAAGAGGTGGACCGAAGACCCGAAGCGTTGTGGAAAAGCGGGTATTCCGGAGAATGAAAGGGTCTTTCGCACCAAAGAGCAGCTTGCCCTTGAAATCGTTTCCCGTGCCCGGCAAAACCGGCTTCGGTATGGCTGGGTCGGGGCGGATGCCGGCTACGGGAAGGGCCCCGGGTTTTGCCTTGAACTTGATCGAATGGGCGAGCGCTTCGTTGTAGACCTTCATTCTGATTTTCCAGTATATCTTGAAGACCCGCGGCCCTATCTTCCCGAGAAGACCAGCCGCAAGGGGCCGGATTTTACCCGGTATCGGACCGATGCCATCAGCCATGAGGCGAAGGCGGTAGTAGAGCGCATGGGTCTTAGCAGGCAGTCCGTGCTCAAGCTCCGCGATACCACCCGTGGGGCGCTGAAGGTCAGGGCTTTGCGAATTCCTGTTTACGTATGGGACGGGGTCTCCAGCCAGGCCCACCGGTTTTTTCTTCTGGCCACCCGGCCTGCGGGGTCTAAGGATGAAACCAAGATATCGCTTTCCAATGCGCCCGAAACGATCAAGCTCAAAACTTTGGCCTGGATGCAGCTTCAACGCTACTGGGTGGAAAGGGCCTTTGAGGACGCAAAAGGCGAATGCGGCATGGCTGACTATCAAGTACGTAAATGGAGCGCATGGCACCACCATATGGCGCTTGTCATGATGGCGATGCTTTTTATGCTCAATGAACGGATTCGTCACAAGGACACCTACCCGTTGTTGTCGTGCTCGGACATTGAAGAGCTCCTGTCTCGTTTTCTTCCCCGACGTGATGTGACAAGAAAAGAAGTGATACGCCAGCTTGAGCACCGGCACCGAAAACGGCTCGCTGCGATACAGTCACATTCACGAGATGGCGAACTGCGAACATGAGCACGGACGCGGCAAGGCTAATTTTACGAAGTCAAATTAATCCGTCCTGCTGACAAAGATGCCTGATTTTGCTGTACAGTTGGTAATCAATCATTTTCCGCCGCCCTCCCCGATGCGTTTGAAAATCTGTTCAATCGACACGGGAGTACCGGTCTGCCTGAGT
>JBAPWQ010000511.1:0-2108 GCA_049283795.1 Desulfobacterales bacterium
CCCTTCCGCCGTCCGCCGTCTGTCCTCCGTCCTCTGTCATCTGTCATCCGTCACCTGTCTTCTGTCATCTGTCTTCTGCCACCTGTCATCTGTCTCCTGCCATCCCCCCTCTGCCTTCCGTCTTCCCTGAAACTTTTTCCATACACCCACATCCCTCATCCTGTCTATAAAACCCTTCACCCACAAGCCCCCCAATTATCATCTTTCAATCCTCTTGCCTGCCTTTTCTTTTCCTTACACCATGCACCCTAAACCTTAAACCCGTCCTTTTATCATCCCCTTCCGCCCGTCCGCCGTCTGTCCTCCGTTCTCTGTCATCAGTCTTGTCGCCTTCCGCCATCCCCCTTCCGCCGTCCGCCCTCCGTCCTCTGTCATCTGTCTTTTCGCCTTCCGCCATCCCCCTTCTGCCATCCGCCCTTTAGCCTTTTGCCTTTTGCCTTTAGCCTTTCTCCTTTCCCCTTTCTCCCCTCCCCTTCTATTTCAAGATTGTAATTGAAAAAAACAGTAGAATTTCGTATAATTGCAAATGTTCTCCACCACCTGCAACTTTGGATGGATACAAGTTAACATACCTTCCGCCCGCATGAATACCGGAAACCTTTTTTTACCGAAGGCCGGTCGTCCGGCTCGAGACGGCGGCCCATCACATTGGAGTTTAAGTGACAAAAATTCTCATCATAGATGAAGACCTCGACTGGTGGACGGAGTTAAAAACCGACCTCGAGGCTTACCATATGTTTAAAATCTGGACGGTTGGCCAGGACCTGGACGATTTGCTGAAAAAGGAAGAATTCGAGATAATTCTACTGAGTTTTCAACTGAAACGCGGCGACAGTTTCGGTCTGCTGAAGCAGATCGGTCAGGTCAGCCCGCAAACACCGGTCATCGGTCTCAGCGACCTGGAAGAAGCCGACCTGATCGTCAAGGCCGTCAAGAAAGGCGCCTTCGACGTCATCATCAAGCCGTTTCTGAAGGAAAAGGTCCTGCTGGCCATCGAACGCGGTCTTGAAAACCGGCACCTGAGAAACGAAATCGATTATCTCAAACACGAACAGGACATCATCTACGATTTCAACCGCATCATTGCACGCAGCCCGATCGTCAAGCGCATGATAGCGACGCTCAGGAAATTTTCGCAGACCGACTCGACGATTCTCATCACGGGCGAAACCGGCACCGGAAAGAGCTTTCTGTCCGGCGCCGTCCACTACAACAGCCACCGGCGCGGCAAACCGTTTATCAAAATCAACTGCGCCAACCTCCCCGAAGCCCTGCTCGAAAGCGAGTTGTTCGGCCATGAACGCGGCGCCTTCACCGGCGCCAACAAAACCCGCATCGGCCGGCTCGAACAGGCCCGGGACGGCACGGTATTTCTGGATGAAATCGGGGAAATGAGCGCTGCCTTGCAAGCCAAGCTGCTGCGCGTCCTGGAGGAAAAATCATTCGAGCGTGTCGGCGGAAACCGGACCATTACATCGGACGTTCGGATCATCGCCGCCACCAACCGCAAACCGGAGGACCAGGTGTCAGACGGCACGTTTCGCGAAGACCTGTATTACCGCCTGAACGTGCTGCGGGTTCACATCCCGCCGCTGCGCGATCGCCACGAGTGCATCAAACCGTTGTCCGAGTACCTGCTCGACAAGATCTGCCGCAATTTGAAAAAGAAAATTGAGGGATTCGCCCCGTCGGTGGTGGACGCCTTCAAAAGTTATTCCTGGCCCGGCAACATTCGCCAGTTGGCCAACACGATCGAACGCGCCGCGATTCTGGAGGAAACCCGTCTGATCGAATCCCAGCACATCATTCTGCCCGATCTCAGGAAAGCAGCCTTGCTGTCGGTGAATCCGACGCCCCCCCCGAAGCCGGCCGAATCACTGGCCGAAAAGGAGAAGGAGACCATTCTCACCGCCCTCGAAGAGTGCCTGTGGATTCAAAAAGACGCCGCCGTGAAACTGGGCATCACGCCCCGCGCGCTGAACTACAAGGTAAGAAAATATAACATCACCCATGCGCGGTGGCGTAAAAACAAGTAGATTTTGTCGATAGCGAACCGCGTTTCCGGTTTCAAGATCCTAATATTACATTAATAAATTCTCACCCAAACT
>JBAPWQ010000512.1:0-11987 GCA_049283795.1 Desulfobacterales bacterium
ACGCCATCCTTTTCGTTCTGCTCCTTTGCCTGCCGGCCGCGGCCGCTACCGGCGCCGGCCCGGCGCCCCCACCCGCCGAAGCGTCGTCGCTGCCGTCGGCCGCCGGTTTCGCGCCGTTCGGGGCCGATCTCTTCCAGGGCAACTTCGCCAAAGGCATTTTCGACGAACTGAACGGCGACTACGTCATCATGCCCGGCGACCGCATCACCGTGCGCCTGTGGGGCGCACAGAAGTTCGACGGCGTGCTGGATGTCGATGCGCAGGGCAATCTTTTTTTGCCGGAAGTCGGTCCGGTGCCGGTCGCCGGATTGAAGCACTCCCAACTGCCGCGGGTCGTGGCTGAGCAGGTGCGCTCGGTTTACACCAATAATGTGGAAGTCTACACCAACCTGATCAACACCCAACCCGTGGCGCTTTACGTCACCGGCTTCGTCCTCCGGCCCGGCCGCTTTGCCGGCGGCCCCACCGACTCGGTGCTTTACTACCTCGACCAAGCCGGCGGGATCGACGCCGAGCGTGGCAGTTTCCGCAACATCCGCGTCCTGCGCGACGGGCGCCTGCTGGTGCAGATCGATCTGTATCCCTTCATCCTCGACGGCCGGCTGCCCCAGCCGCGCCTGGAGGAGGGCGACGTGATCCTGGTCGGCGAACGCGGCGCGGGGGTCATGGCTCAGGGACAGGTGCGCCACAGCGCCCGGTTCGAGTTTCTAAGCGATACCGTCATCACCGGCCGGCAGCTAACCGAACTGGCCACGCCGCTGCACAAGGTGTCCCACGCAAGCGTCGTCGGTGCCCGCAACGGCGCGCCCTTCAATACTTATCTGACCATCGAGGAATTTCAGCAGATGGTGCTGGAGGACGGCGATGTCGTCGATTTTCACGCCGACACGCCCGGCGCCACCATTATGGTGGCCGCCAGCGGTGCCATCTTGGGCGCCTCGCGCTATCCGATCAAGAAAAATACGCGCCTGCTCGAGCTGCTGTTCTACATTCCCGTGGAACCCGAACTGGCCAACCTCGACGGCATTCACATCCAGCGCAAAAGCGTGGCGGCACAGCAGAAAAAAGCACTCGATGAGTCTTTGCGGCGGCTGGAAGAGACGTCGCTGACCGCGACCTCGCAGAGTGTCGACGAGGCCACCATCCGGGTGCGCGAAGCCGAACTGATCGCCAAGTTCGTCGCCAAGGCCCACACGGTCAAGCCCGACGGCACAGTGGTGGTCGGTCACGCCGGGCAGATCAGCGACGTATATCTGGAGGACGGCGACGTTATCGTCATCCCCGCCCGCAGCGATGTGGTGCTGATCAGCGGCGAGGTGATCATGCCGCAATCCGTCGTCTACCGAAAAGGAAATAATGTGCGGGATTACATCGCCGTCGCCGGCGGGTTTTCCCATCGCGCCGACAAAAAGCACATCCTGGTGGCCAAGCCCAACGGCGAAGTCCTCGAGTCCGGCGAAACGACTGTCCTGGCCGGCGACCACATCATGGTGCTGCCGCGGTTCGACACCAAGAACTTGCAGCTGGTGAAAGACATTTCACAGATTCTCTACCAGATCGCGATTGCAACCTCGGTGGTGCTGGACCTGTGATGGATAAATTGATTTGACGACCGCCGCACTCTCCTCTTTCAGACGCCCCGCCGCGCTGTCGCACGGCATTCTGCGGATTCCGCACCTGGCGGCCTTCTTGCCCGAATGCGAGAAGGTGGTGCGCTGCGGGACGCTTTGCAACCGGCCATTCGATGCCGTGATCGGCTGGGGCCACAAGGCGACGTCCATGCGGGCGCGCAACCTGGCGCAACGGCGGGGGGTGCCTTATCTGGCGATCGAAGATGGCTTCCTGCGCTCGGTTTTACCGGGCGCGGCCGATGCGCCGCCCCTGGCTTTGGTCGTCGACGATGTGGGCATCTACTACGATGCCACGGCGCCCTCACGGCTGGAGAACCTGCTGCAGGGAAAAGGGTGGGAGAATGCCGCGCTGATCGAGCGGGCGACGACCGCCATGGCGCGGGTCGTTGCGGCAAAGCTGTCAAAGTACAACCACGCCCCCCTGCTGCAAGGGGCATTGCCCGGACATCGCCGGCAGAAAGTGCTCGTGGTCGACCAGACCTGCGGCGACAGCTCGGTGTCGCGCGGAATGGCCGACGGGGCGACGTTCACGCACATGCTGGCCGCGGCGGCAAGCGAAAATCCGGCGGCCGACATCATCGTCAAGGCCCATCCGGACGTGGTGGCCGGCAAGAAGCGCGGCTACCTTTTCCCGCCGGTGCAGCCCCATCCGCGGATTCACGTTCTGGGCCAGGATCTCAACCCGCTGGCGGTGATCGAGAAAGCCGACCGCGTTTACGTCGCGACCAGCCAGATGGGCTTCGAGGCGCTTTTGCTGAACAAGCCGGTCGAGTGCTTCGGCCTGCCGTTTTACGCGGGCTGGGGCCTGACGCGTGACCGGCAGGCCTGCCCCCGCCGCACGCGCGCCCGCACCCTGGCGGAAGTGTTCGCCGCGGCCTACATCCTCTACTCGCGCTACATCGATCCGGCCACCGGTGGGCCGGGGTCGATCGAACAGGTCATCGAGCATCTGGCCCGGCAGGCCGGCGCCCACCGGATGAATGCGGGCCGCCTGGTGTGCACGGGATTTCGCTGGTGGAAGCGACCCTATATCCGGCGAGCCCTGCACGCGCCCGGCAACCGGGTGGTCTTTTCCGACAGCCCGCGGCGCCTGGCGGCGGCCGACAAACTGGTGGTCTGGGGGGCGGACGGTCCGCCGTCGATCGAGCGCCAGGCGCGCCGGCGCGGCCTGCCGGTCCACCGCGTGGAGGACGGTTTTCTGCGGTCGGTCGGTCTGGGTTCGGACCTTGCGCGCCCCCTGTCGCTGGTGGTCGACACGCAAGGAATTTACTTCGACCCCACCCGTCCCAGCGACTTGGAAACGCTGCTGCGCGAGACACGGTTTACCGAAGATCTGCGCCGGCGCGCCCGCGGCCTGCGCCGGCTCATCGTGCAAAACCGGTTGAGCAAATACAATGTCGGCGAAGACGAGCCGCTGCGCCTGGCGGCTGCGCCGGGGCAAAGAACACTTCTCGTCCCCGGCCAGGTCGAAGACGATGCCTCGGTGCGCCTGGGATGTGTCGATATCCGCACCAACCTGGATCTGCTGGCCGAAGTCCGGCGGCAAAATCCTGCGGCCTTCATCGTCTACAAGCCGCACCCCGATGTTTTGGCCGGCAACCGCCGGGGCGCGGTCGCGCCCAAAGAGGCCGGCCGGTTGTGCAATCTGATGGTGACCGGCCGCGGCATGCCGGCCTGCCTGGCGGCCGTGGACGAAGTCCACACCCTGACGAGCCTGTCCGGATTCGAGGCCCTGCTGCACGACAAGAAAGTCACCACTTACGGCCTGCCGTTTTATGCCGGCTGGGGCCTGACCCGCGACCGGCATCCGGCCCCCCGCCGCGGCCGCAAGCTGGTGCTCGAGGAGCTGGTGGCCGTGGTGCTGATTCTCTATCCCCGCTACATCGACTGGCGCCATGGATGCCTGATCAGCGCGGAATTAGCCATCGAGCGCCTCACCCGCAAGCGAACCGGCCGCCGGTCAAGTTCCGAAAGGAGGGTGCTGCGCTGGGGCCTCAAACTGGAAGGTTTTTTGAGGGGACTGTTTTAAAGCCAAGAAAAACTTCGGTCACGAGCACGTGCACGAGTACGTCAACGCGCACGGGAAAGGGGAGAGGTCGTGAGGCTGAGTTGCATTTGACCTCTCCCCAAAAAGCGATGACATCTTCGATAACCGTGAACGTGCTCGTGAACGTACTCGTGCACGATATATCAAATTATAAAACTTGCGAAACCCACCCGATTGTATTCGACGGGATACCTAAAAAACTGACTGTCGGTGTTATGAAAAAAATCATCGGACGCATACACGGGCAGAACATCCTGCTCCTGCAGGGGCCGCTCGGCAGCTTCTTCAAGAAACTGGACAGTTTCTTTCGCGCCCATGGTGCGCAAACCTACCGGGTCTGTCTGAATGCCGGGGACCAATTCTTTTCCCACCCGGACAATCGCATCGCCTACACCGGGACCATCGCCGATTGGGCTTCTTTTTTGCGCCGGGTGTTGATCGATTATCGCATCGACCGGATCTTTTTGTTCGGTGACTGCCGGCTGTACCACAAGATTGCACTGGAGGAAGCCCGTGCCGCGGGGGTCGAGGGCTTCGTTTTCGAGGAGGGTTACATCCGGCCGGATTACATCACTCTCGAAAGAAACGGCGTCAACGACTTCAGCGAACTGCCGCGCGAAAGATCTTTTTACGAAAGAAACCCGCCGGCCGCAAAGAGCGCGGCCACCATGCCAACGGCCAGGTACAGCCACTGCCGGGCTGCGTTCCAGGCCGTTATCTACTACGTGATCATGAACCTGCTCCGATTCCGCTACCCGCACTACCGGCACCACCGCGAAAGGGCGTGTCTCAAACAGGCCTTTTACGGCATCCGCAACGGGTGCCGAAAGCTGTGGTATAAAGTTTCCGAGAGCAAGACATCCGCAATGGTGACCGCCGGCTGGCGGAAAAAATATTTCTTCGTGCCGCTCCAAACCCACAACGACTTCCAGGTCTGCACGCACTCCGACTTTAATTCCATCGAGGCGTTCATCGATGAGGTGCTCACCTCCTTTGCCCGGCATGCGCCCGCAGAAACCCTTCTGCTTTTCAAACACCACCCGGCCGACCGGGGAATAAAGAACTACACCCGGCTGATTCACAGAAGAGCGAAGCAGTTGGGTGTCCGGGACAGGGTTTTCGTGGTACACGACACCCATCTGCCCACCTGTCTGAGAAACGCCCTGGGTACCGTGACGATCAACAGCACGGTCGGCATCTCTGCCCTGTTCCACGGGACCCCGACCGTCACCCTTGGCCGCGCCGTCTATGACATCGACGGCCTGACCTGCCGCGGCATGGCCCTGGACGAGTTCTGGCGCTTTCGCAAAGCCCCGGACGGAAAGCTTTTCAATCAGTTCAGGTCCTATCTGATCCAACACGTCCAGCTCAACGGCAGCTTTTTCGGGCGATTTCCCGCCGAATGGTCGCAGCCCAAAAAAGTTTCCCCGCCCTTTCTCTCCTCCCCCATGAAGCCGGCCTCCTCCAGCCGATAGGGATTCGGGGTCGGGCCAAGGTAAGCATATGATATAATTTAGTTAAGTGTCTAAGACGGGTTGGATTAAAGGGCAATAATGATTTTTTCGACGGCGAAAAAAGAACTATAGGCATTTTTGCGGTCCCACCGGCGGCTGAGCCGGTGCCGAGGTCGGCAAGGAACTGCCGGCGGGGGTTATTTCCGGACGGCGAGACGAGTAGGACCTGGCATGAAGGCGCCGCTGCATCGACGATCACCGGACGGAATTGCAAGAAGCGACCAGACCTTAAAATATGATGGACAGGCAACGATAAAATCGCTATTTGTTCGGCATTTACGCTTACCTTCCGTTGCTGTTCCCAAAGCGGCGAAAGATTACGCTCCGGGATCCATTTTATAGCGGATCCGACCCGGTCGAAATTTGAAGATGACGGCCGCGGGGATTATCTCCAAAACGAGTGCCGCCGGGCTGAAAGACTCGTCGATGCCGTCGCGGCTGAATAAAAAATGAAGGTCATGTTGATCTGCAGGTTACCCCGTGCCTAAAAAAAGGCCCCTGACAGCCGGCTACGTCTTTTTCTACCTTCTCTTCTGGCCCGACACTTGGCGCATCCTGATCGGCGTCGCGGCCGCCTGGGGGCTGGCCCCCCGCCTCGTTTCACCGGCCATGGGGGCGCCGGGCACGGCCATGATCTACCTGATGCTCGCCACCATCGGCTACGCGCTGAGCGCGGTGCCGGCCCGCTGGATCAGCGCCGCGATCAAGCGGATTGTTTTAAAAAGCAAGCGGCCTTAGGACTCACACCAGGTATTCTTTAAAAGTCTCGCCGTAAATTTCCCAGATGGTGACGAAAACCGCGGCCACGATCGGGCCGATGATGAAGCCCAGGATGCCGAAAAAGCTGATCCCGCCCAAGGTGCCGAAAAAGATGAACAGCTCGTGCATCTGGGTGTCGCGCCCCACCATCCTCGGCCGCAGCAGGTTGTCCACGCCGCCCACCAGCAGCCCGCAAAAGGCCAGGAGCAATATGGCCCTCAAGATGTTTCCCATGGCGGCCAGGATAATGACCGCCGGCACCCACACCAGCGCCGAGCCGACCGCCGGGATGACCGATAGAAAGGTCATGACCGTGCCCCAAAACACCGAACCGTCGATGCCGACCCCCCAGAATGCCAGGCCGGCCAGGCCGCCCTGGATTACCCCGATGACCAGGGTGCCCTTGATCGTGGCGCGTGAAACCGAGGTGAAGCGCTCCAGAAGCCGCTCTTCGTTTTGGGGGCTCAGCGGCAGGTAAAAAAGGATGCGTTCCAGTAGCAGGCGGCCGTCTTTCAGGAAGAAGAACATCGTGTAAAGAAAAACGAAAAACAAGAAGATGACCGTGATGGTCGAGCGGGTGAACTGGGCCAGGTTTTCGATCAGAAAGCTACTGATTCTTCCCACCAGCTGGCCGGCCTTTTGAAAAAGCGGCCCCTGGTACTGCCCCAGGTAGTCGTAAAACGGCAGGGTTTTGAAAAAATCGGTAATCCGGGACGGTTGCTCGATCTGCCGCGATACCCACGGCCCAACGCTGTTGCTGATAGTGATGGCCTGGGCCGTGACGATGCCAAAGAGCAGAAACAGCGGCAGGATGACGATCAGGCAGATCGTCAGCAGGGTCAACAGGGAGGCCAGGTTCCGCCGTCCCTTCAACTGCCGCTCGAACCACCGGAACAGCGGCTGGAACATGGCCGAAAAAAGACCCGCCAGGAGTATGACGATCAAAAACTGGCGGATCATCGTCACGAAAAGGGCCGAAAAGACGAGTGCCAGCAGCAGCAGGGTGGTCTTGCTCCAGGGGAAATCTTGCGGGTGACCGTTTTTCATGTCAGTTTCCTTTTCTTGAAGCCAAAAAAAATTCTTCAGCACTCGTTGAGGTTCGTGTGGTACTCCTGGAGCGGCCGCACTTTGGGGGCGCCTTCACGGCGGGCGGCGATGCCCTTGGCCGCTGCAATGGCGGCGGCGGTAGTCGTGATGTAGCAAATCTTGTGCTTGATGGCGGCCTTGCGGACCTCCGCACTGGCGTGCGAACTCTGGCGTCCGCTGGGGGTGTTGACCAGCAGCTGGATTTCGTTGTTCTTGATGGCATCGACCAGGTCCGGCCGGCCGAAGCCCAGCTTTTGCACCAATTCGGTTTCGATTCCCTTTTGCCTCAGAAATTCGTGGGTGCCCTTGGTGGTCAGGATGCGAAAGCCAAGGTCGCGGAAGAGCCGCACGGGTTCCAGGGCGGCGGTCTTGTCGCGGTCGGCGATGGTGAAGAGCACGTTGCCTTCCAGGGGCAACGTCACCTGGGTGGCTTCCTGGGCCTTGAAAAAAGCCCGGCCGTAGGAGTGCGACAGCCCCAGGACTTCGCCCGTGGAGCGCATCTCGGGCCCCAGGACGGGATCGACTTCCGGAAACATGTTGAACGGAAACACGGCTTCCTTGACCCCGTAGTGGGAAATGGTGCGCCGCTGCAACCGCAGGTCTGCGAGCTTCCGGCCGAGCATCACCTGGGTGGCCAGACGCGCCATGGAGATGCCGCAGACCTTGGAGACGATCGGCACGGTGCGCGATGCGCGCGGATTGGCTTCGAGCACGTAGACGGTGTTGTCGAAGATGGCATACTGCACGTTCATCAAACCGACGACTTTCAGCGCCACGGCAATTTTGCGGGTGTACTCGCTGATGGTCTCGATGTGTCGGGGGGCGATGCTGATGGGAGGAATCACGCAGGCCGAATCACCGGAGTGGATGCCGGCCAGCTCGATGTGTTCCATAACGGCCGGCACGAACGCTTCGCGGCCGTCGGCGATGGCGTCCGCCTCGGCCTCGATCGCATTGTCGAGGAAGCGGTCGATGAGGATGGGCCGCTCGGGGGAGATCTCCACCGCGGCGGCGAGATACTGCTGCAGCATCCCGTCGTCCAGAACCACCTCCATGCCCCGGCCGCCCAGCACATAGGACGGACGGACGATGAGCGGGTAGCCGATGGTGCGGGCGATCTCCTGGGCTTCATCGATGTTGCCGGCCATGCCCGATTCGGGTTGCGGAATGCCCAGCTCGCGCATGATGCGGCGAAAGCGGTCGCGGTCTTCGGCCAGGTCGATGGTGTCCGGCGAAGTGCCCAGGACGGTGACCCCGGCCGCGGCGAGTTCGGCGGCGATGTTGAGCGGGGTCTGCCCGCCGAACTGGACGATGATGCCCTCGGGGCGCTCTTTGGCGTGGATGCTCAGCACGTCTTCGACCGTCAGCGGTTCGAAGTAGAGCTTGTCGGAGGTGTCGTAATCGGTCGAGACGGTTTCGGGGTTGCAATTGACCATGATCGATTCGAAACCGGCCTCGCGGATGGCCAGGGCAGCGTGCACGCAGCAGTAGTCGAATTCGATCCCCTGCCCGATGCGGTTCGGACCGCCGCCCAGCACCATGATCTTGCGCCGGTCGCTGACCGCGACACGGTCCGGGGCATTGTAGGTCGAGTAGTAGTAAGCGGCGTCATCCACCCCGCTCACCGGAACGGGTTCCCAGGCCTCCGCGCTGCCCAGCGCCAGCCGCTGTTCGCGGATATCGGCCTCGCGGCAGCCGAGCAACCCGGCCAGGTAGCGGTCGGCGAACCCATCCTTCTTGGCCTGCCTCAGCAACTCGTCAGGCAGCCGCTGGCCCTTGTGTTCCAGGATCTTTTGCTCGAGGTCCACCAGCTCTTTCATCTGTTCGATGAACCACGCCTTGATGTGGGTGATGCGCTGGAGAACCTGGATGCCGGCCCCTTTGCGCAGCGCCTCGTACATCTGGAAATGGCGTTCGCTGCTTGGCGAGCCCAGGGCGCCGAGCAGTTTATCGAGCGGCATCCGGTTGAAGTCGCGCGCAAACCCCAGCCCGTAGCGGCCGGTTTCCAGGCTGCGGATGGCTTTCTGAAAGGCTTCCTTGTAAGTCTTGCCGATGCTCATCACCTCGCCCACGGCCCGCATCTGGGTGCCGAGGACATCCGTCACGCCCTCGAATTTCTCGAAGGCCCAGCGGGCGAACTTCACGACGACATACTCGCCTGACGGCGTATATTTTTCGAGCGATCCGTCCCGCCAATACGGGATTTCGTCCAGGGTCAGCCCGCCGGCCAACAGGGAGGACACGCGCGCGATCGGAAAGCCGGTGGCCTTGGAGGCCAGGGCGGAGGACCGTGACGTGCGGGGATTGATCTCGATCACCACCACCCGGCCCGTGGCCGGATCGTGGGCGAACTGGATGTTGGTGCCGCCGATGACCTGAATGGCTTCCACGATGGCGTAGGCGTATTGCTGAAGGCGCTTCTGAAGTTCGGGCGTGATGGTGAGCATGGGCGCCGTGCAGAAACTGTCGCCGGTGTGAACGCCCATGGCATCGACGTTCTCGATGAAGCACACCGTGATCATCTGGTTTTTGGCGTCGCGGACCACCTCCAGTTCGAGTTCCTCCCAGCCCAGCACCGATTCTTCCACCAGCACCTGGTGAACCAGGCTCGCTGCCAGGCCGCGGGATGCAATCGTACGCAGCTCTTCGATGTTGTACACCAGCCCGCCGCCGGTTCCGCCCATGGTGTAGGCCGGCCGAATCACCACCGGGTAGCCCAGTTCATTGGCCGCTTTCTCGGCCTCCGCAATGGTCTCGACCGTTTGGCTGCGCGGCATGTCGATGTTCAGCCGCTGCATGGTTTCCTTGAAAACCAGGCGGTCTTCGCCGCGCTGGATGGCATCCACGCCGACCCCGATGACCTTGACGCCGTAGGTGTCGAGAACCCCCAGGCGGTGGAGTTCCGAGGCCAGGTTAAGTCCGGATTGGCCGCCCAGGTTCGGCAACAGGGCGTCGGGGCGTTCACGTTCGATGATCTCGGTCAGCACCTTGACGTTCAGCGGCTCGACGTAGGTGATGTCCGCCGTGTCCGGATCGGTCATGATGGTGGCCGGGTTGGAGTTGACCAGCACGACCGTGTAGCCCAGTGACCGCAGGGCCTTGCAGGCCTGGGTGCCGGAATAATCGAACTCGCAGGCCTGTCCGATGACGATCGGACCCGAACCGATGATCAGAATCTTTTCGATGTCACTTCTTCTGGGCATGCATCCCCCTTTCGCCGCGGTGAAGGAAACCAGGCCGCTCCCGACCTCCCGTCATGCCAGGTCAGAACCGGCCTTTTTCATGAACCGTCTCAATAAAACAAGGATATGTTGTTGACATAGGCGTATATCATGCCGATGCCGAACACGATCGGAAAGAGGCAATAGGACACATAATGGATGATGCTGCCCTTGGTCGTACCGAAACGCTTCTGCAGACCGCTTAATTTCGAGAACTTGTCGTTGTGGGTCGCGCGCAGGTAAAAAGAATACAGGCCGAGAAATATCGCGGCAAGGCCGACGACGAGGGAAAATTTATTCATCGAGCCCCCTCCGGTTTATGCGTTTTTTGAGATTGGATAAGGGCGGCGGAGTCGCACCGGCTGGATGGCTACAGCCGGTTGATCAGCACGATGACGGCAAATGCGGCGCCGCCCGCCAGCGAAAAATGCAGTCCGTTGAGGATTTTCTGGTATTTGATCTTGGCCTTTCGGTCGGCTTCGACCCGGATCAATCGCTTGAACCGCCGATAGTCCTCGATCCAACCCGTGAAGGCATCGACCTTAAACCCCTTGTCTCTCAGGATCATCTTGATTTGCTGCAGGTTGTACAGCGCAATAGTCGCGGAAAAGATAATCGCAAATTCGAAGAGACCCATGACGGTAAATTCCTTTGGCCGAATAGCGAGCGCATTTTAAAATGCCTGCATAGCATTATTAGGCGGCGGCGCCAAGTCCAATGAATTCGACCGGCAGTCCCACGCCGGAATCCGTATGAAAATCCGGCAGGCGTCTTTCAGGGATCGCTCAGATGTCGGCTTCGGCGGCGACCCAGCCAGCGACCGAATCGCCGCTGGTATAATTTCGATTGACGAAACGAAAGTAAGCGGCCTCGGCCACCATGCCCTGTTTCTCGTCGCAGGTGACCGGCGATCGGTTTTCATGGGGGCACTTCGCTGGGGTGTACCATGATGGTATGTCTCTTTACGCTGACGAGACAAAAATGAGACGGCGGCCGGGGCGGGGCTTCAAGGGTGAAAAACGAGGATGTTTACTGCGAATCGAGGGCTATGGTTTACTAAAAACAAACGGCCGCGCCCTTTGAGGCTCGGCCGTTTGTTTTTTGGGGAGGAAATATTCTAAATATGCACATCAGCCGGCGACGTCAATGCCGGGGTCGCAGCCCAGATTCGGGTCCTTGTCTTCGCATTCGAAATTCTTATGACGGGTATCGACGTGACCATCTTTTTCTTTCTCGTTTTCAGTATAATCTTGAACTTTCTCTGCCATGGTGAACCTCCTGTGGTTGAGTGTGATCATGTCTGTTGTTCGGTTTCTCGTATTCTTAATTATATTATCAGCATCGGCGTTGGGTCCCGCAACCGCAAACAAATCGGGTCATAACAACAGGTAAAACCCATCATGGCGGCTGCGGCGAGGAAGATGCGCCGCGAGGTGGGGCTGTGGTATGGGGGGGCATGCGCTGTGGGGTGCGCGCGGTCGAGAGCCGGTAAAAAGGATAGAGGTTTCTTTTTCTTGATTATTTGGCAAAAATTGACAATATTAACCAGGCCCTTGCGATACGTTCCGCGCACCATTTCTGCGGCGGCACAAAAGTTCGGTGGCAGAATCCAATAACGGATTAATGGCATGCGCCCATCCGCGATTTTTTTAGGCACTTCTCAGCGTCCAATTCATAAATGTGGAGTTGTTCGCTGGGCAAGGCCGCATCCCGCCTGGGCGGGACGGCG
>JBAPWQ010000513.1:0-13248 GCA_049283795.1 Desulfobacterales bacterium
TCGTCAATAGTGGAACATGAGTACCATCCCCACCCGTACACGACCAGCATGAGTTGGTGTAAAAACAGAAAAAGCTGTAATTCAAATGAATTACAGCTTTTTCTGTTTGCATGGTGCCGAAGGGGAGACTCGAACTCCCACGGACGTACATCCACTAGACCCTGAACCTAGCGCGTCTACCAGTTCCGCCACTTCGGCTTGAAACGCTAAAGGGATTGCTTTATTTTCAAAGTTGGAATAAATATCCCTCTTTACCAAACCTGTCAAGCGGATTTCGCAAGTCGGAACCAAATTTTATATGAAAATCATTCGAAGCCTGGACGATATCAACGAACCCTTTAAGCGGGCCGTGGTCACGATTGGCAATTTCGACGGGGTGCACCTGGGACACCAGGCTCTTTTTCACGAAGTCGTCGAAAAAGCAGAGATGATCGACGGCACCTCGGTCGCGATGACATTCGAGCCGCATCCCATGCGGGTGTTGAACGGCGCCAACCATCCGCCGCTGATCACGATCCTGGACCAAAAGATCGACTTGATCGAGCGGCTCGATATCGATGTGTTGATCGTGGTTCCCTTTACCCGGCAATTTGCCGCCCTGTCGCCGCGTGAATTCGTCGAGGATGTCCTGATCCGCAAAATCGGGATGACGGCGATCGTCGTCGGCAAGGACTACACCTACGGCCGCAACCGTGAAGGCACGGTGGGCCTGTTGAAAACCTTCGCTGAACTCTTCGATTTCGAAGTGCTGTTGTCCGACTGGATCCAGGCCATCAGAGACCCCGAGGGACGGATCAGCAGCACCCGCATCCGGGAGCTGGTCAACGAGGGCCGCGTGGACGAAGTCCATCAGCTGCTCGGCCGCTATTATCAGATTCGCGGGACCGTCACAACCGGTCGCAACCGCGGCGGCCGGCTGCTGGGCTTCCCGACGGCCAACATTACGCTGCAGGACGAACTGTGCCCCAAGACCGGGGTTTACGCCGTAACGGTCCTGTGTGGAGACGAGCAATTCGACGGGGTCGCCAACATCGGCTACAGCCCCACCTTCGACGACCACCTGTTCACCGTCGAGGTTTATATCCTGGATTTCGACCGCAATATCTATGATCAGAAGATCCGGGTGAACTTTATCAAACGGATCCGTGACGAGCTTAAATTTTCTGGGATTGGGGCGCTTTCGGAACAGATCAAAAAGGATGTAATCGAAGCCCGCACGATATTGGCGGAGACAGTGCACGCGCTGAGGTAAAGGAAAGGATAAAGGCGAAAGGATAAAGGCGAAAGGCTGAAGGCGAAAGGCTGAAGGCGAAAGCGAAGGTATAGGGTGTAGGGTTTAAGGTATAAGGTTTAAGGTTAAGGGCAAAAGGCTGAGGGCGAAAGGCGAAGGGTTAAGGCGAAAGGCTGAAGGCAAAGGGCTAAGGGTTTAAGGGAAAGGCATAGAACAAAAGCTAGGGTTCCTGGTTCAAGAAGGGGCGTCAATCTTTCGGTCCTAAACGGAAGGGTTAACTCATGCCCATCCGCGGTTGCATTTGGGACACTGATAAGTTTCCGATCCAGAAATGTGCAATTTTTCGCAAGTTCAAGAAAATCAAGGAATTGCGCGGAGGCATACTGCTGTATGTCGCACAAGCGATTCCGCCGATTGACGCCGAAATTGCGGAAAAGGGCCATTTATGGATGGACACTTTTTAGCTTCCGGGAAAAAATCCAAACCAACGGAATCGAACAAGGAGAATGAACAAAAAATTAGGCATTTCGCTGCTTCTGGGCACGGCCGTTTCGCTGACGACCCTCTATTTCGCCTTCCGCAATGTTCCCGGTCAAGAACTCCTCGTATACCTTGCGTCAATCAATTATGTCTGGATCATCCCCACGGTGGCCGCGATCCTGGTGGCCTTCGGGTTGCGGGCGGCCAGATGGCGCTTCATCCTGGCCTCGCACCACCGGGTTGGTTTCTGGCAGGCGTTTCACCCGCTGATGATCGGCTTCATGATCAACTGCGTCTTGCCGGGGCGTGTCGGCGAAGTGGCCCGCCCGCTGGTCCTGAGTCGCAAGGAGGCCGTGCCGCTCTCGACCGGACTGGCCACGGTGGCGGTGGAGCGGATCTTCGATCTGATCATTTTATTGATGCTGTTTCTGGCGGTTTCGGCCTTCGTCAGGATCGATCCGGACTACAGTTTCACCTTCGGAAAGTACCGGTTGGACTACGAGGTCCTTACCTCCGTATTCAATGGCATGTTGAAACTCGGCGCCCTGATGGTGGCTGGCCTGCTGCTCGTCGGCCTTGCCCCAACCAGGCAGCTGGGAAACCGGCTGGTCCTGGCCGCGCCCCGGCTGCTTTTTTTTTCCTCGGCGTCCTTTCGCAACCGGGCCAGGGAGAAAATCTGCCGACCGATGGTTCACGTCATCGAAAACATCGCGGCCGGTATGGCATTGATCAAAGAGCCCAAACGCATTACTATATGCTTTCTTTATTCGCTCGCCGTGTGGTTCTTCACGGCACTGTCGTATTATATTTTTTCCATCGGGTGTCCGGATATTCGCCTGACTTTCAGCGAAATAACGGCCGTGATGGTGATCATTTGTTTTGTGATCGCCCTGCCATCCGTGCCGGGCTACTGGGGCCTGTGGGAAGCGGGCGGGATTTTCGCCATGCTCCTTTTCGGCGTGCCCGAAAATCAGGCCGCCGGCTTCACGTTGGCCAACCATGCGGTCCAAATCCTGCCGGTCGTCCTGGTCGGCCTCGTTTCGGCCTGGGTCAGCGGGGTGAACATCCGGCAGGTGGCCGAACAGCCGCGACAAGTTTAAACGAGGTACGTTGATGACCAAGCTCGAAATACTGACCTATCCCAATAAATTTCTGCTGCAACCGACCCGGTCGGTCGAAAATATCGATGAGATGATTCAAAAGCTCATCGCCGATATGGCTGACACCATGTACGAAGCCCCCGGCGTCGGACTGGCCGCCATCCAGGTCGGCAGCGATAAGCAAGTCCTGGTCTATGACGACAAGCCGGAAGAAAACGACCACCGCTACGGGGTCATTATAAATCCCCGGGTGGTCGAATCCGAAGGCCAGATCATTTCCGAAAACGAAGGCTGCCTGAGCGTTCCCGATTTCAGATCCGATGTCAAGAGGGCCGCCCGCATCCTCGTAGAGGGGGTGGATCGGGAGGGTAAGCCGCAGCGGGTGGAGGCCGAAGGGTTTTTAGCGATCGTGCTCCAGCACGAAATCGATCATCTGAACGGCACGCTGTTCATTGACCGTATCAGCGCCTTGAAGCGCGAACTCTACAAGCGGCGCATCAACAAGATGCTGCGCGAGAAATGATTCGATGACCCGCTCCTACACCATCGTTTTCATGGGCACACCGGATTTCTCGGTCCCCTGCCTCGAGACCCTGCACCACAGCCACCACCGGGTGGTTCAGGTGGTGACCCAGCCCGACCGCCCGCAAGGCCGGGGCCGGCGCGTCTACCCACCGCCGGTCAAAACGGCCGCGCTGAAGTTGGGATTACCGGTTGTTCAGCCGCAAAAGATCAAAACCGCGGAATTCATCGAAACGATAGACCGACTGCACCCGGACCTGATGGTCGTGGTCGCTTACGGTCGCATCCTGCCGAAAGCGCTCCTCGAGATTCCAGCCGCGGGGTGCATCAATGTCCACGCATCGCTTCTGCCGCTTTACCGCGGCGCGGCCCCGATCCATTGGGCCATCATCAATGGCGAAACCGAGACCGGCATCACCACCATGGTGATGGACGAGGGCATGGACACTGGCGACATTCTTTTGACCGCCACGGAGCCGATCATGCCTGATGACACAGCCGCCACCCTGCATGACCGGCTGGCGGTTCTGGGGGCCCGGGTCCTGGATGACACGCTGGTGCAGCTGGCGGACGGACGTCTGAAACCACAGCCGCAACCGCACGCCCGGGCGAGCCTGGCCCCGATATTGAAAAAAGAAGACGGGCTCATCGACTGGCATCAGCCGACTGACCGCATTTACGACCGCATTCGCGGCCTGACCCCCTGGCCGGGGGCGTTTACGTTTTACGACCGCAAGCGCCTCAAACTATTCAAGGCCGCGGTCCAGCCGTCCCAAGGGCCGGCCGCCGCTCCGGGAACAATCCTACCCGGATTTCCCGATGAACTCAGGGTCGCCACCGGCAATGGGCTTATCTGCCTGCTGGAGGTCCAGGGAGAATCCGGCAAACGCCTTTCGGCCGAAGAGTATCTGCGTGGCCACCCGCTACCCGCCGGAACGAAGTTCGACTGAAGTCTTGAATCTATAGTAGCCTGCCCGCCGTCCCATCCCTGAAATCGGGCGCAAGCTGACCCAACTGCCTCAGTGGCTGTAAGTCCGCTTCATATGTGTGGATTTTTTCGCTGGACAGGGCCGTCCCGCCTTAAACCCAACACCCCTCTCAAGAACACCTGGTGCGTTTCGGCTTGACACTCGACATATATGGCACTATTTTTAATGACAATTGGCACCTTTACTGACAGGAGGGTATTATGGCAACAAGAATCGCCCGCCAAAAAGCTCCCGATGCCTGCGCACCGGTGACATTCGAAAGCTTCCTCGTCTGGACCCCGTCAGGCTTCCGGCAGACGGAAGGCTCTCCGGGATTGTCCGAAAAAGTTCCCGAGAGCGAATATTTCCACATTCCAGCCGGAAAACGGCCAAAAAATTCCGCGGACCTGATTGCCGTCCTGAAACAGGGCGTGCCGGTTTCTAATTTCCGGGGCCTTGCCAATGCAATGGGGATCGCCATCGATGATCTCTGCCAGGTCACGGGAATCGCCCTGCGCACGCTGCGAAGGCGCAAACAAGATGGCAGACTAACGCCCCAGGAATCTGAACGGGTTTATCGTGTTGCAAACGTGTTCAATGGCGCGGTCACGGTATTTGGCGGAGCCGCGTCCGCTTCGACCTGGATGTGCGAGCCGCTCCTGGCCCTGTCGGGCCGGACGCCGCTTGACTATTGCGGGACAGAAATCGGCGCGCGGGAAGTGGAGGATATTCTTGGCCGTATTCAGCACGGCGACTTCTCGTGAATATCATCTCCTGGCGGATTGTCTCTGCCGATTGGGCCCATGCCGCCTTTACAGGCGAAGGCGGATTGACGCACTCGAGTCGGTGGAACAAAAAGGGAACGCGTATCATTTATACCGCAAGTTCGCTTTCTCTCGCTACCCTTGAGGTCCTTGTCAATGTGCCCACGCGTCTTATCGCAACCAAACGCTACCTGGCCATTGCGGCTTCATTTAACGAAAAGCTCGTGCAGCGTGTTCGCGCAGAAGACCTCCCTCCAAACTGGTCACAGTATCCAGCGACCTTCACAACCAAAGAACTTGGCACCCTGTGGATTGAGGAAGGCAAATCCGCCGTTTTAGCCGTTCCCAGTTCTCTCATCCCAAACGAAATAAACTTTCTTTTCAACCCGAGCCACCCTGATTTCTGTGAGATTTCCATCGGAAAACCTGAAAACTATCGGTTCGATGAACGGTTGCTGACGCAGCCGACAAAGGCGTAGCGTTGCAGAACCTAACGCCGCCTTTGCGGCGCTGGAAAGCGGGAATGCTGGGAAGCTGGGAAGCTGGGAAGCTGGGAAGCTGGGAAGCTGGGAAGCTGGAGGGATGGAGATCCCTGCCGTTGGTGACAAGACATTGAGATAACGATTTTCGCAAGGCCTGAGGGCGGCGGCTATATCCCATGCTGAGCGGTTTTCCGCCTGGGCAGGAGTCAACGTTCTGGGTTGAAGAGCCCTTGAACAGCATATGTCTGAATAATTTTGACTTTATGGTAAAATGCCACACTGAAACAGTACTAAAAAGTACTATAGAACCTGGAACCCTGGTTTTCTCTTTGCCTTTACCTTGAACCTTACACCTTGAACCTGGCACCTGTTTCCTATTGCCTTAAACCTTTAGCCTTATACCTTTTGCCTTTCGCCCTTTGCCCTTTGCCCTTAACCTTTAGCCTTTAACCTTTCGCCCTTTGCCCTTAACCTTGTACCTTACACCCTAAACCGTACACCCTTTTCCTTTTGCCTTTTGCCTTTTGCCTTTAGCCGTTAGCCCTTTGCCCTTAACTTTTTTGCCTTTAACCTTGAACCTTTGAACCCTGAACCCTTCAACCTTCTTACTCCCATGCCCATCGATGCCGTAAAACCACCCGCCGATCCCTCCCCCGACCATCCGCTGATCGTGCGGCGCATGGCGCTGCAGATCCTGGGCGCGGTGGACCGGCAGCACCGAACCCTCGATGCGATCCTGGAGGACCACCGGCAACGGCATCCCCTCGCCCGGCAGCGCGACCGCGCCCTGCTGCAGGCGATCGTTTTTGGCGTGCTGCGTTGGCGCGGCCGGCTCGATTTCGTGATCGGAACGTTTTCCCACACCCCGCTGGACAAAATTCAACCCGATATTCTGAATATTCTGCGAATCGCGCTCTTTCAGTTGATGTTCATGGACCGCATTCCGGTGTCGGCCGCGGTCAACACGGCCGTAGAGCTGGCCAAGCCCCTGGCGCCGGAGTGGGTCGTGCGGTTCGTCAACGCCGTGTTGCGCAAGGCCGCGGCGGGCCACAAGAAGATCGGCTACCCCTTGCTCGAAAAAGACCCGGTCGCAGCGATAGCGGCAGCAAAGTCTTTTGCCCCGTGGATGGTGCGGCGCTGGCTGGACCGCTTCGGTACCGATCAAACCATGGCCCTGTGCGAGGCCGTTAACACGATCCCGCCGGTCACGCTGCGGGCCAATACCCTGAAGATCGAGCGCACACAGCTCCTGCGGAAACTGGCCGACGAAGGGCAATCCGCTCAGCCCGCCGCGCTGGCACCCGATGGCCTCCTCTTGGGCCGCCTTCAAAAACCCATCGAGGAACTCGAAGCCTTTGTACAGGGGCTTTTTCAGGTTCAGGACGAAGCCGCCCAACTCGTCACGATCCTGCTCGATCCGCAGCCGGGGGAAACGGTCCTGGATGCATGCGCCGGCCTGGGCGGCAAAACCGCTCACATGGCGCAGTCGATGCGAAACAGCGGCACCATCACCGCCCTGGATGTCAATGCGGCCAAGTTGAAACTGCTCGCGGCCGAAATGAACCGCATGGGAATTTCGATCGTCCGTCCGCACACCCTGGATCTTTCAGGCGGCCGCTGGCCCGATCGTTTCGGACCCTACGACCGCATCCTGCTCGATGCTCCCTGTTCCGGCCTCGGGGTTTTGCGCCGCAACCCGGATGCCAAATGGCTCGTTCAGGAAGACATGCTTGCCGGCTACGGCCGACGCCAGGCCGAATTTCTGGATCGCCTGGCCTTGAAGGTCAAACCCGGCGGCGTCCTTGTTTATGCCGTCTGCAGCAGCGAACCGGAAGAAGGCACGGCGGTCGTGACCGCCTTTCTCGAAAAACACCGCAATTACCGGCTGGAAAACGCCGCCGACCATGTGCCCCAGCCGGCGGGCAGTCCGCTTGTCCGCGACGGATTTCTCGAAACCTTTCCGCATCGACACGGCACGGACGGTTTTTTTTCCGCCCGCTTGAGGCGCCGGTCATGATGGCACGGCTCTTGAAAATAGCGGCGTTCGCCGCCCTTTTCATCGCTGCGGCCGGCATCACGGCTTACGTCACCCTCTCCTTTATCATCAGGAGCGAAGACACGGTCATCGTGCCGGATTTCATCGGCAAGGATGTAGTGTACGTTCTCGAATCGCTGACCGAACTTGGGCTCAACACCAAGGTCAAGGGCTCCGAATACACGGCCGAAATGCCGAAAAACCATGTCATTTTCCAGGAACCGCGGCCCGGGTCCGAAATAAAGAAGGGCCGCGACGTCAAGATCATCTTTTCCAAGGGACCGCAGATGATCCCGATGCCGCGCCTGACCGGGCTTCTGCTCCAGCAGGCACGGCTGATCTTCGAAGAGCAGGACCTGTGCCGGGGCAGCCTGGCGAGTGTTTTCGACGAGAGCGCCGACAAGGACGCCGTCATTGCCCAGTTCCCCGCATCCGGCACCACGGTTCGGCGCGGCACCTGTGTCGACCTGCTAGTCGGCGCGGGGCCCCGGCCCGCGGCCTACAAGATGCCGGATTTAGGTGGGCTGTCGCTGGAAGACGCACTGTTGACCATCGAAAAATACCATTTGCCGCATGGCGAGATCAAAACCCGATTTGAAAAAGACAGATCCACGGGCAGCGTTCTGGAACAGGAACCGCCGGCCGGCTATCGGGTGAGCGCGGGCGATGACGTCAACCTGGTGATCAACCGCCACAAGGAGGCCGGCGGTGCGGCAAGGCAAGCCGGCACGGCCACCAACGGAATTTTTCACTACCGGATTGACAACGGCTTTCTTAAACGCCATATACGGGTGCAGTTGAACCGCGACGGGCTCACCAGCGATCTCTTCGATGATTTCGTCGGCCCCGGAAAAGATATCTGGCTGATCATCCCCGGAGACAAACCCGCCACGCTGCTGGTTTACGATGACGAGCGGCTGGTACGCACAGAGGTCTATGACACCTGGTAGTTTTTGTCCATAAATGGCCCTTTCCCGCAATTTCAGTGTCTATCGGCAGTATCACTTGTGCGGCATACGCGAAGTATGCCTCCGCGCAATTCCACCGATTTCCTTGAACTTGCGGGAAATTGCTCATTTATGGCTCAAAAACTTTTGATTGCAGGAGCAAAAAATGACTAAGAAATTAATTGCACCATCGATTCTTTCGGCGGATTTTTCGCGGCTGGGCGAGGAGGTTCGAGCGGTGGAAGCGGCCGGGGCCGACTGGATCCATGCCGACGTGATGGACGGCCACTTCGTTCCGAACATCACCTTCGGCCCCCTGGTGGTGGCGGCGGTGCGGCAGATCACCCGCCTGCCCATCGATGTACACCTGATGATTGAAAATCCCGACCGCTACATTCAGGCCTTCGCCGAGGCCGGCGCCGACTGGATCTCGGTGCAGGCGGAGACCTGCCCGCACCTGAACCGCGCCGTTCAGCAGATCAAAGAAGCCGGCGCCAAAGCGGGGGTGGTCCTGAACCCGTCGACGCCGCTCGCGGCCCTGGACTGGGTGCTGGAATATGCCGATTACATCCTGATCATGAGCGTCAATCCCGGTTTCGGCGGCCAGGCCTTCATCGACAACTCCCTGGAGAAAATCCGACGCCTACGCCGCCTGATCGACGAGCACGGCCTGGCAACCCTGATCGAGGTCGACGGCGGCATCAAGGAGAACAACATCGCAGAAGTGGCGTCGGCCGGGGCCGAGGTGTTCGTGGCCGGATCGGCCATTTTCGGGCAGAAGGACTACCGGCAGGTGATCGACCGCTTCAAAAAACACTTGGGAGAGGCATAATGGCCGTAAAAGCCGTTAAAAGAGCGCTTATTCTGGTGATTCACGGCCCCAACCTGAACATGCTGGGCCGCAGGGAACCCGAAGTCTATGGCCGCCGGACGCTCGCGGAAATCGATAAGCTGCTGGCCGATGAGGCCGCACGGCTGAACCTGTCTCTGAAAACCTTTCAATCCAACCACGAAGGCCAGATTGTCGATACGATCCAGCAGGCCATCGGGCAAACTTCCGGCCTCATCATCAACCCGGGAGGCTACACCCACACCAGCATCGCCATCCGCGACGCCCTTCTGCTGCTCGATATCCCGATGGTCGAGGTCCACCTGTCCAACACCTACAAGCGCGAGTCGTTTCGCAGAGAATCGACGATCGCCGACATCGTCACCGGCCGCATCGTCGGCCTCGGCGCCACCGGCTATATCCTGGCCCTCCAGGCGATCGCGGAAAGACTTCAGCAGCAGGGATAAAACCCGATCATTGACCTTATTTTTCGACTACTGAATTTTGATAATGCCACAGTTGACAAATACCAATTTATAATATATTTTGGTATTGACATATATCGGAGGTGTCACGATGCAAAAAAATACAAGCATAACTCTTGGGGAACACTTTGATTCCTTCATTTCTCAGCAAATCAGGAGCGGTCGGTACGCCTCGGTCAGCGAGGCCATTCGTGCCGGATTGAGACTGCTTGAGGAAAGGGAAGTCAAGATCTTGGCTTTACGCCAAGCATTAATTGACGGCGAAGAAAGCGATCTTGCTGAATATTCCCTGACTGGCCTAATAAAAGAACTTGATAATGAAGGCTTTGGCAAGTGAATGACTACCGGCTTACGAATCAAGCAGTTGAGGATTTAAAGCAAATTGGTCGATATACGCAAGATAATTGGGGTCGAGAACAAAAAAATAAATATCTGGAAAAACCAGATGAAGGTTTCAAGACGATAGCGCGTGAACCACAAATGGGAGTAGCCTGTGACGATATTCGAGCAGGCTATCGTAAATTTCATGTGGGCAGGCATTTTATTTTCTACTTAATAACAGATGTTTACATAAAAATTATTCGCATTCTACATGAACGGATGAATGTTGATAGTCATCTGCAATAATGATATGGATTCAAACGCCAATGACCGGTAACGCAATCCAAATCCTTTTCTCATAAATCTAAGATTTCACTTGTCACCGATTCGGAGCTATTATTTGAAAACAGGAGCAATCCATGGGCCAAATTCAATACATTGCCGATGAGGATAACAATATCACCGGGGTCATTGTGCCTATTGAACTATGGCAGGAGATCCAGTCCGAGAAGGAAACCGCCTATCTTCTCAAAAGTAAAGCCATGAAAAAACGGTTGTTGGACGCTAAAAACCGCAAGAAAGGCATTCCTTTTGACGAAGCCCGCAAAAAGCTTGGAGTTTGATCCGGCCGAGTTCGAGGATCTGGTCTGGTGGGTGGAGCAAGACCGTAAAAAGGCGCTTCGTATTTAGTGCCTTACTCCTCAATTCCTGTCAAAAAAAACAAGAAAACGGCAGTGGAAACTGAGCTACAAATATTGTAGATGGTTAACTTAACATTCCGTAAAAACATGAATTTGGGTTGCGGGCATGACCCGCCTTAGTGTGTTATTCGAGGTTGATTCCTCGCGATTTCAACTATCGTTTCCAGGCGAACCAAACGCCGGTCGTGATCACGCACCTCGGCGGCTATTTCGGAGAGTACCGTTCCGGCGCGCTCAACTTTATCGGTTAACAGCAATACATCCTTCATCGCCGCCATGACGTCCGTTAACGTGCTCAAACCTTCCTCCTTATTTCAGCCATCACCCTTTCCGCATCCGCCAACCCTTTTTCTAAAGATAATTTAGCCCTGACCGTCGCCGCACTGATCTCTTTAACCAGTGCCGCCAACAATTCCTCGTCTGGGTTTTGAGGTTTTCTTTCGCACCGGCGTCGAACGAGTTCCGATAAACTCAGCCCCTCCTGTTTTGCTTCCCGAGCCAAGAAGTCCTTGAACTCCGGCGTCCCTAATATCGTAATGCGTTTCGTTTTTACGGCGGTCTCCATCGCTTGTCCTTTCCCATTTGTTATTATCATTCTAATGGGCATTATAATGTCTGTCAAGCTTCGATTTCAGTCGCCCATTGAAGATAATCGCATGGATAAATCTGCCTCATAGACTCTAATATCAAGGTCTTACCAATGGCAAAGGCAGGGCCGCACTGGCAGTCCAAATTCCTTTTCCCGTAAATAGAGTCTCTCCAAAAACTCCCCTCCTCTGGCGGGAGGGGCTGGGGGAGGGGGAAAAGGCTTTCCATTTAGCCACTAAATCGGCTTTGAGACGGGCTTTTTGGCAAGGCCAGAGGCAGGAAACTGTATCCCAGGTTGAAAGATTCAGGGTTCAACGTTCTGGGTTGAAAAACCCTTAAACTGCTCATATCTGAATAGTTCTGACTTTATGGTGCTTATAAAACCTTTGTACCCGATGGTTTAAAGCGTTCAATCCAAGTAACGGTGGATAACGTTCGGAATCAGAATTACTCAACCTTTGAACCTTAACCCTTGAACCCTGAACCCCTCACTTTGTCATACGCCGACGACCGATAACGTAGTCCAAAAGCCCTATCTCAAAGCCGATAGTAGGAGGCATAGTAGGTGCAGGTGTTATCCCCCCTCCCCTCCTCCCACCGGCGTTCCAGCAAAAACCGACTCAGGAGTTTTACGACCAGCATGATCTTGGCGCCAACCCCCACGCCCTGCCAGCGCCGGCTCGACACCGTGACCCCGTGCCCAAGAAAAAGCGGCCGGCTCAATTCCTTCAACCGCAGCGACAATTCCACGTCCTCCATCAGCATCAGGTCCGGAAAGCCGCCGATGGCCTCGAGCGTGGGCCGGCGCACGAACTGGGCCTGATCGCCGAAGGCGATGCCGGTAAAACGCGTGCGCAGGTTGTTCAGGGCGGAAATAAGCCGCGCACTGGCGGCCCCCGCCTCGAAACGCATGGCGATCGCCCCGCCCGGTGCATAGGGATCGCGGCGCAGGCCTTCGATAACGTCCGCTAAAATGCCCGGGCGCAGCACACTGTCGGCGTGCAGGACCATCAGCAGGTCGCCGGTCGCAACCGCGACCCCCTCGCGGATCTGCAGCCCCCTGCCCTTCGGGCCGCAGACGACCGTTGCCTCGAAGTCGAGAGCCACTCTCACGGTAGCGTCGGTCGAACCCCCGTCGGCCACGATGATCTCGGAGACATTGCGGCGTTCCTTCAACGAAATGAGGCAGCCGGCCAAATTGTCGGCCTCGTTCAGCGTGGGCACGATGACCGACACCGTTTGAGGCACAGCATAGCGGACACTGTCACGAAAAAGATATCCGTCCCTGAAAACCCCGTAGACCAAGAGCCCAAAAAACGGCCCGTATTCGAAGAGCTTGAGCCAGTGGACTTCCTGAAAGATGCCGGTCGCCAGTTCGACCGCCAGAACCGGAAAGGTGAGCGCTACGGCGGCCTGCAGATAGATCCAGGCGGCCGAAGGGTAAAAGACCAGAAACGGGGCGATCAGGATCAAGTACCAGGGATGCAGCGTGGGCAGGCAAACCAGCGTGACGCCGATGGCCAGGTAAACGCTGCGCAGTTTGTCAGGAACCGACAGAAAAATCCCGGCCAGCATTCCGGCCAGCAGCAATGCCGCCATCGGTGCCACCAGCGGGTCCGGAAGAACGAACCGCAGGATGGACGTGAAAAAATCGTTGTAATGCAGATTCGATCCGAATCGACCCAGGGCAGAAAAAAGGTGCCGGCCGGCATCGCCGTAAAAAAGAAACAGGCCGGCCGGCAGCAGGCACATCAGCGAAGCCTTCCAGTTCCGGCGCGTGACAAGGAAGGGCAGG
>JBAPWQ010000514.1:0-15470 GCA_049283795.1 Desulfobacterales bacterium
AGGGTGACATTGACCCCGGCCACGCTGGCCCAGTCCCTGGCCTTGGCCGTGTATTTGAAGCTCAGGAGCTTGGCCGGGATGTGGCCCTGGTCGTGGTACATCGCCACCACCAGGTCGTATCGGCCGCCCAGCAGCCTTGAAAAGACGGTGTCGGCCGGCAACGGGCCTTCGGCATCGATGCCCTCCGCGCGCGCCGCCGCAACCGCCGGTGAGATTTCCTCGTCATCCTCGCGGCCGAAGAGGCCACCTTCGCCGCAGTGAGGGTTCAGTCCCGCCACCGCGATGCGCGGCGAGGCGATCTCGAGCCGCAGCAGGGCGGCATGCGCCAACCGGATCACCCGCAGGACGCGTTGTGTCTTCACCCGGTCGCAGGCCTCGCGCAGGGACACGTGGGTGGAGACATGCGCCACCCGGAAACCTCCGTCGATCAACATCATGCTGACTTCGGGGCTTGCGGTCAGGGTGGCGTAAATGTCGGTGTGACCGGTGTACCGGTGCCCGGCGAGGTTTATCGCGGCCTTGTTGACGGGGCTGGTGACCGTCGCGTCGACTTGGCCGACCAACGCCATTTCGATGGCCTTGGCCACATATTCGAAGGCGGCCTGGCCCTGGGCGGCGGTGGCCTGGCCGTGGCACAATCGGTCGAGGGGCATGTTCTTTAAATCCAGCACATCGATCGTTCCGCACTCGTAGCGGCCGTCGGCCGGGCGGCCGCAACGCCCGATCGTCAGCGGCAGCCGGCAAAACCGCAGCGCATCTATCATGACCGCTGCGTCGCCGACCACTATCGGCCGGCAGATGTCGTAGATCTCGGGTTCGGCCAAGGCCTTGACGCAAATCTCGGGGCCGATCCCGCCGGGATCGCCCATGGTGATGCCCACAAGGGGTTTGACAGAAGGTTCGGTCATGATCACGCCTCTAATCGGTTGAGTCCGCCGGCTGCTTCGGCCTGGCTGGCCGGTATGAATTGGCGACTCGGTAATGCCTGAAAAAGATCGCGGATGGGCCCGCGGCTGGCGCACCGACCGGCGAGCCTATCGGGCGGCTTCCTGAACCGCCTCGATCAGGCGCTGGCCTTCCGTGGCGTCACCGTCGCCGATGGCCTTGATGACCGCTGGGTTTTCGTAAACCGGGGCCACGGCCTGCACGAAAGGGTCCCGATCGGGGTGGCTGACCTGCATGCCCTGCTTGACCAGCTCGGCTTCCAGAATCCGGTCGGCCTCCGCCGAAAGATTGCGCTCGTAATCACGTGCCTGGACCGCGGCATCCGTCAGAACTTCCTGCTGCCCGGCCGTCAGCCTCTGCCAGGCAATCTCGCTGATGAGCAGCATGGCCGGTGAATAAAAATGGTCGGTCATGGTCAGGTACGGCTGCACTTCGAAGAAACGCGAGAAATGGATGACACTCAGGGGATTCTCCTGTGCATCGACCGCTTTCTGCTCGAGCGCCGTGTAGAGTTCTGCGAAAGCCACCGGCAGTGGGCTGGCCCCCAGGGCATTCATGGTCAGGCTGAAGATGTCGTCTTCCATGACACGGATCTTCAGGCCATTCAGGTCTGCGGGTTTCTCGATGGGTCCCTTCGAATTGGTGATGTTGAGAAAACCGGTCTCATACCAGGCCAGGGACCTGAGGCCGAACTGCGTCAGCAGTCCGGCGATTTCGGCGCCAATCGGCCCGTCCAGGACCTTGTAGCAGGATTCGCGGTCCTTGAACAGGAAAGGCAGATTGAAAAGCCTTATCCGGGGGACGAAATTTCCCAGCGGGGTAGTGGAGATGAGCGTCATCTCCAGCGACCCGAGTTGCAGGCCATCGACCATGTCGCGTTCCGAACCGAGTTGGGAGGCGGGAAAAACCTGGATTTGAATATCATTTTTGCTCTTGTCGGCCACGAGCCGGGCGAAATATTCGACGGCCTGATTGTAGATGTGACTGGATTGGGTGGCGGTACCGCATTTGAGGATTGTTTGGGCGGACCCGGGGGAAGAGGCGAGCAGAAGTGCCACAACCGACAACCGGCCCAGGGCGATAGCCCCTTTGCAGTGGATTCGCATGGGCACATCTCCTTTGACAGAAATTTGGATTCCGTCATATCGGCCTTTCGCCGGCAAATTGTCCCGGATGGCCGCCGGTCCCACGACGCCTGATCAAAAGAATCATAACCGGTCAGTTAAAGTCAAGCCGAAAAAAAAGGGAGGGCAGCCACCATGGCTGCCCTTCAGGAGGAATACAGAGAAATTGAGGAGTTGGGTGAATTTCTCTAATGAACTACACTGCAAAATACATGCAAGGTTTACGGAAAAATTATTATCTTATAAAATGAGCCACTTAAGATCTTACATGAACTTGCGCGTTCAAGTGATAGATAAACATTTACGCACGAATATGTCATTCGGGTTACATTTTTTGGATACCCAGGAGTCTGACCCCGAAGCCGGAAAGGGTGGTGTGAACGACCCGTCCTTTGAGCATGATTCGGTTGTCGAATTTGGTGCCGGGCACCACCAGACGAATGGAGCGTCCCACCGCCAACCGGCTTCTGGTTTCGATGAAGAGGCCGCTGCGGCTGGCATCCCGCAGCAGCCCTTTGAAAAGGCGTTTACGGGTGGTGAAGTACACCGCGGTCGACAACCGTTTTCTTTCAAATTTCCGCATTTCGGGGCTCACGCCGGAAATCAGGCTCAAATATTCCGGAATGTCGCAGTAAAACCGTTCGACGACGTCAGGGGCGCCGCCGATCGGGTCCAGGTGTTGGACGCCGTAGACATACCGGTAGCGTGAGTGATGGAGATCTTTGCGCCACCGTATTTTGACCCGGTGGGATTCATGCGCCGGCGCATCGCAGGGGTAGGGCGACTCGGGTATTCCCAGAAAAGCGATGTCGCCGACTTCGAGGGCGGCATTGGATTCGAAGGAGAATCCTCCCATGCCGTAGTTGTGCATCCGGCCGATGACGATCAGGCCCATGTCCAGGTTTTCGCGGATGATCGGGCTGTGATAGCCGTAGCGGTCATCGCGGCGTCTCTCGATATGTTGTTTTGACGTTGTCATCCCCGGTTCCTCGTGGCGATTTTTTTAGATGTTGACTGGAGACCGGGCAAAGAGTGTGCCATACAGAAAAAAATGTTATTAATAGTATAAATCCAGCATGTTATATCTATACTCCTGTTTCTTTCCAATTTTTGGTTACGCAGCCGATGCGTGAAATTGCGCAATCCGGTTGAGGAAATTGGCCCAACGGAAACAGCGCAGCCGATCGGACACCTTGCTTTTCGCCGCAAAATAGCCTATTGGAGTTGCGGATATCCATGGCATGACATTATAAGTTCCGAACGGCTCTCCCGGGCAGGGGCGCGCCGCAAAATTTAATGTGACACTTTATGTCTTTCCCCTTAACGCCACACCGGCAGCTGGCTGCCGGCGGAGTGAAACGCTTTGAGTGAAAAGAAACCGGCCGGAACCGAGGGCGAGCGGCGCGCCGAGGAAAGAGGTGACGCCATACCCTTGTGCCACGCCGTCGTGCGGGTCAGCGGCATTCCCGTTCAACAGTTCAGGCTCAAGGATATTTCTCAAAACGGGACCTGTTTTCTGGTGGCCGGGGATTCCGTCGTCCTGCGCAATCTCGCCGTGGGCCAGGAAATCGAGATCCAATTTCACTTTCACACCACCGACCGTCCCCCCGTTTTTCACCGGTCTGAAATCACGCACATCACCAAGGCGCCGCAGGGTCCCTACGAGGGGCACTGCCTGGTCGGGGTCCGCATCTTGAGCCGACTCGAGATTTCCTGAAATTCCTGCGTATACACGGGTAGAGGTGCCAACCTCGACAGGGCCATTTTTGGGCGGGAAATCAGTTAAAGTGCCACCCTCACCATCAGATAGATTTCCCACACCACGACGGCCGCAAAAACGGTGACGATCCAGGGGAAAACCGAACGGATGGGGAACCGGCCGTTTTTAAAGCCGGAGCTGCTGTAGATGACCAGGATGAAAACCGACAGGCTGGTCAGGACATATTTCACGGCCAGAAAGCCATGGGGGCCTAGTTTGAGATAGTAATTCATAACCGGATTGATCTCGACCGCGCCCAGTCCGACCAGCCTGACCGTCAGAACGGCATCGGCCACACTCAGGGCCAGGACGGCGATAATGACCCGAATCAGCCTCGAATCGTAGCGATCGAAGTAAACGATGCGCGCGCGGTCGCTGTTGCGCCGGGCGATTGTGCGCTGACCGCTGACCAGTTGCTTGACGAACTGGAAGTTCTTGCCGCTGCGCCGGTCTCTGCCCGATCGACGATCGAGGTTGAAACGGTAGGTGGGGTATTTTTTCAACGCGACATACGCCTGTCAGATGTATGGTGATTGTTTCACGCCGTGCGTGCAGGCCTTCGGGCCGGTATAAAAAGTTCCCGCTGCTTTAAACGCCGGGCGGCTTTTTGTCAAGTTTACCTCTCCAATTCAAGGAAGGCCAGAAAAACACTGGGCTCAGAGCAAAAATCATGCCCTGTCAACCCTCTTGCGTCCGGTAGCGACATCTGCCGGTCGGCAGCCTTTCTGTTTCTTCTCTTCAGACCGCAGATCTTACGCCCCTGACGGCCCCGCCATATGATTCGGAAATGCTGTAAGCCAGGCGCCGCGGTATACGGCCAGATCCCCTTGCGCTGACCCGTAGTATCCTTGAGTGTAACATTTTTTACTGACGATTGCGGTCGTTCGCTTCACAGCGCTTTGCGATTGCCGATCGGAGCAAAAAAGTGGTATACTGACTTTTCTTATTGCAAAAAGCCGATGTCCCATTTCCGGAAGACCACAGGACACTCAGAAGTGCCCGAAGAAGATCGCGGATGGGCACGATCTACCAAATACCAGAATGCGGGACTGCAGTATGCGAACCTCAGAGGTGGTTTTCAAAGTGGTCGAAAATGACCACTGCCCCTGCTATTGCAAGGGTGATGAATTCAAACTTTCCGGCAACGCCCTCCTGCTCGAATTGAAGCAGGAAAAAACCTTTATTTCCACCGCCATCGTGACGCCGCCCTATGAAAGGGAATCCTGCCGCACGCTTATCGGTGACCTTACACGCATTCTGATCGAGCACGAGAGTATCGACCGCATACCTGAAGCCCTGTTGGCGTGCAGCGGTTGCGCGGGGCGCATCAAAATCAAGGCCTGCCGGCGCCATCGCACAAACGGCGCGAAAGACCGCGCCCGAAATCTCGATGCCGTGGCCGCTATTCTGAGCAATTTTTCGATATTTCAGGCCCTCGATCATCAGAATCTGCGCGAGATGGTGGCCCTGCTGAAGCTCAAGCGATTTGCCCGCAACGAGGTCGTCCTGAAGAAAGGCGATCCGGCCCAGAACCTATACATCATCCTGGCCGGAGCGGTGGACGTGCTCGACGAAGAAGGCGTCCGGCTGTCCGCCCTGCGCAAAGGCGATGTCTTCGGAGAAATGAGCCTTATCAGCGGCGAACCGGTGGGGGCCACGATAAAGGTTGTCGAACCGGCCAAGATCATTTTCATCAACGGCAAAGACTTTAAGGAGATTCTCAACAAATTCCCGTCGATTCAGATGTACCTTGCCAGACTGCTCGCTCAGCGCCTGGCGAAATCGAACCTGGCCGTGGCCGAGGAGATCGCTTCGGGCATGCTCGGGCGCTTGTCGGAAATGCCGCCGGCCGAAATTTTCCAGACGTTGAACCTGAACCAGAAAACGGGCCGGTTGTCGTTGATGCTGCCGGACGGAACGGCCCGGGTGGCTTTTCGCCAGGGGGAACTGGTCGGGGCGGCCTACAAGAAAAAGAGCGGAAAAGAGGCCTTTTTCGACCTCATGCTCGAAAACGAAGGCCGCTTCAAGTTCCATCCCGACCTGTCTGAAAGGGAAAAATCGGCGCCCGTGATCGGCACGTTCATGGACATGCTGCTCGAAGGCCTGCGGCGCATGGACGAGTGCCGGTGCGCGCCGGAATACGCCGACAAGATCGTGGCCTGAGGCGCCGGCCGGATGCCGGGCGAAACAACGAGATGATCCTCTACGATCCGCAGCAAAAGGTGAGTTTTTATGAGTTCGGCATCCAGATTCCGATCAAGGACAGCCGGGCCTCGCGGACGTTCGAAAACCTCAGGTCGCACCCGGTGCTCGGTCCGCGGATGGCGGACTGGTTCGTCGAGAAAGACCTTCGGCCGCTGGAGCGGGCCGACCTGGAAAGGGTTCACGACCCGGCCTATGTCGACCGGCTTTTCTCCGACGCGCTGGAAGCCGAGATCATCCGGACCTACGAACTGATCGACCGCGAAGGCCGCTATCACCGCTACGACCCGCTCACGGCCACCCAGCCCTTGACCGGCCTGTTCGCCCGCATCCTGCAGCGGGTTTCCGGCACCTGGCAGTGCTGCACGGTGGCCCTGGAAAAGGGATTTTGCTTCTATTTCGGCGGCGGCATGCATCACGCCCAGAAGTCATTCGGCAACGGCTTCTGCCTGCTCAACGACATCGTGATCGCCGTCCGCAAACTGCAGGCCGAAAAGCGCATCAAAACCGCCTGGGTGATCGATGTCGATGCCCACAAGGGCGACGGAACGGCGGCCCTGACGCACGGCGACCCCACGATCGTCACCCTGAGCATCCACATGGGCCGCGGATGGCCGCTCGACGGCCCGGAGCGCGATGCGCAAGGCCGGCTCAACCCCTCCTTCATTCCCAGCGACATCGACATCCCGGTTTTCGTCGGCGAGGACGCCCTGTACCTGGTCAAACTCGAAGAAGGCCTGCGGGACCTGGCGCGCCGGCCAAAGCCGGACATCGCCCTGGTCGTCTCCGGGGCCGATCCTTATGAAAAGGACGAGCTGCCATCGACCGCCGACCTGCGGCTGACGCTCGAGCAGCTCTACGCGCGCGATTGGACCGTCTATCAGTTCCTCAAGCAACGTGGCATTCCGCGGGCCTACCTGATGGCCGGCGGCTACGGTGAGCACAGCTGGGAGGTCTACACCCGCTTTCTGCAGTGGGCGCTCACCGACCACCTCGCCATCACCTGAGAAAACTCCAGCCCGGCCGACATCACTCCACGCTGTCGAGAATGAGGGTCACCGGGCCGTCGTTGACGAGTTGGACCGCCATCATTTCGCCGAACAGCCCGGTTTCGACAGTGATCCCCTCCCGGCGCACCCGCTCTGCGAAGCACTCGTAAAGCTGCCGGGCCAATGCCGGCATGGCCGCCTCGACAAACGACGGCCGCCGGCCCTTGCGGCAGTCCCCGTAAAGCGTGAACTGGGACACCACCAGCATTTGACCGCCGGTATCTATCAGCGACCGGTTCATTTTGTGCCCGGCATCCTCGAAAATCCTCAGACGTGACACCTTGTGGGCCAGGGCCTCGGCCGCGCTGACCGTGTCCTGGCGGTGGACCCCCAGCAAGACCAGCATCCCGCGGCCGATGCGGCCGACTTCCCGGCCGCCGACCATCACGACGCCTTCCGTGACTCTCTGAACAACGGCGCGCATGGATTTATGCCCTGTGGCACGTGTGGACCACACGGCCACGGTGCCTGAAAATGGGTTGAGTCGGTTGAGTCGGTTGGGTCGGTTAGGACAGTTAGGTCGATTAGGTCGGTTGGGTTTTTTGGGGTATCACGAACCATCGATCCTCACAAAGCCGTAAGAGCGGGCCTCTGTGCCCGCCCTTTTTGTCGATTCGTCTCCGATCGAGCTTCTTTATCGCCGCTTGTCGCGCCCCAGGGCGTCTGCAAAGGGGTTGTGAAAGGGACGGCTGGCTTTTTTTTCGGGTACCGGTTTGCGTTTCTCGCGCTTGGGGGGACGGGGACGGTCGGGTTTTTCGGTGGCGACGGCCTTTGGCTCCGGGGCGCTTTTCATGGAGAGCGCAATCCGGCTGCGTTCCAGGTCGACGTCGAGGACCGTCACGCGCACCCGTTGCTGGACGGCAACCACATCGCTCGGGTCTTTTACGAAAGCGTCGGCCATTTCGCTGATGTGGACCAGGCCGTCCTGGTGGACGCCGATATCCACGAAGGCGCCGAAGGCGGTGACGTTGGTGACGACCCCCGGCAGGGTCATGCCCGCCCGCAGGTCGCCGATCTGATTGACGTGACCGGCGAAGGTGACGGTTTCAAAATCCTGGCGCGGGTCGCGGCCGGGTTTGTCGAGTTCGGCCAGGATGTCCCGCAGGGTGGGCAGGCCGATGGTGTCGCCGACATAGCGGGTGAGGTCGATGTTCTTACGGCGCTGCGCATTGCGCATCAACTCGGCGACGTCGCAGCCCTGATCGCGGGCCATGGCATCGACCACGGCATAACGCTCCGGGTGCACGGCGCTGGCATCCAGTGGATTGGCACCGGCGTGAATGCGCAGGAATCCGGCCGACTGCTCGAAGGCCTTGGGGCCCAGCCGTGGGACGCCCAGCAGCTCCGTGCGCGCGGTGAACGGTCCTTTTTCGTTGCGCACGGCCACGATGTTGGCGGCCAGCTGGGGGCCGAGCCCGGCGACATAGGTGAGCAGCTCGACGCTGGCCCGGTTGACATCCACCCCGACGGCGTTGACGCAGCTGGTCACCACGTCGTCGAGCGCCTGCTTGAGGTCGCCCTGGTCGACGTCGTGCTGGTACTGACCGACGCCGATCGACTTCGGATCGATCTTGACCAGTTCCGAGAGCGGGTCCATCAGGCGACGGGCGATCGACACCGATCCGCGCACCGTGAGGTCCAGGTCCGCGAATTCGCGGCGCGCGGCTTCCGAGGCCGAATAGATCGAGGCGCCGCTTTCGTTGACCATAATGACCGGAATGGCCTTGAGGGCCTCGATCTGGCGCACGAAGGCCTCGGTTTCGCGACCGGCCGTGCCATTGCCGACCGCCACGGCTTCAATCGTGTAGCGTTGGCAGAGTTCGGCGATTTTTTCGGCGGCCTGGCGGTCCTGCCGCTCGGTCAAGTGCGGGTAAACGGTCTCGTGGTGCAGGAGTTTGCCCTGGCGGTCGAGGCACACGAGCTTGCAGCCCGTGCGAAAGCCGGGGTCGATGCCCATCACGCGCCGGGCGCCGAGGGGCGGACTCAGAAGCAGTTGCCGCAGGTTGCCGGCGAAGATGCGGATGGCCTGCTGATCGGCGCGCTGCTTGGTGGCCAGCCGCAGTTCGGTTTCCATGGCGCGCGAGAGCAGCCGCCGGTAACCGTCGTTTACCGCCAGCCGCACCTGGGCGGTGTCGGGTCCGTCGCCCTGCACAAAGAGGTCCTCGAGCAGGGCGACGGCTACGTCCTCGGGCGGACCCATGGCCAGGTTGAGAATATCTTCCTTCTCGCCGCGCCGCATGGCCAGGATCCGGTGGGACGGCGCCTTGGCGGCCGGCTCGCTCCAGTCGAAATAATTGCGGTACTTGGCGCCCTCGGCCTCCTTGTCGGTGGCCACCTTGCTGCGGATGACGCCCTTGGACCAATAGAGGTCGCGCAGGCGCTCGCGGGCCCGCGGGTCTTCGTTGACGGTTTCGGCGATGATGTGGCGCGCGCCTTCGAGCGCGGCCGCGATCGATTCGACGCCGTTTTGCGGGTCTACGAATCCCGCGGCCAGCTGCTCCGGCTCGCTGCCCGTCTGTTCCAGGAGGTCACGGGCCAGGGGCTCCAGGCCTTTTTCGCGGGCCACGGTCGCCTTGGTCCGGCGCTTGGGCCGAAAGGGCAGGTAGAGGTCTTCGAGCACCGCCAGCGTCGGCGCGGCCGAGACCCGTTCCTGCAGCTCGGTGGTGAGGTGGCCGGTGGCCTCGAGGGACTTCAACACCGCCGCCTTGCGCTCGTCGAGTTCCGCGAGCCGGTGGAGCCGGTCGCGGATGGCGGTGACGGCCACCTCGTCCAGGCTGCCGGTGGCTTCCTTGCGGTAGCGGGCGATGAAGGGCACCGTGCCGCCCTGGTCGAGAAGGCCGGCAACGGCCTCGATCTGCCCGGCTGCCAGGCCGAGTTCGGCTGAAATCGTCGCGATATGCGTCAAACGGGAAGGTTCCTTTCCGGTGTAAAGGTCTGCAGCCACAGGCCGCGCGGCGGCGAGGGCCCGCAGTCGCGGCGGCTGTCTGTACCAGGGGTGCTATAGGCGAGCGGGCGCGGAATGTCAAGGGTGCAAGCGGCCATTTTTCTTGAAGAAATCAGGGTTATCGGGTATAATTCCCAAGTCTTGACAAGCGTTTATATCGACCGTCGGCTTGCTTCGCCGGTCAGAGGAACAGAGAATGAAACTAGACAAATGGCTGGGCGAGGGATCTTTGAAGGACAAAAAGCTGTCCTACAAGCTCAACATCATCTTCGGCCTTTTCTTCCTTTTTCCGGTTTTTGGCTTTCTGTATTTCGGCTACAAGTACGACATCCTCTCCGACCAGTATGTCCCTTTTTTCTTCATGGGCGTGCTGGTCTTTTCGCTGGTCGGCTTCATCATCCTCAGGAGCCTTTTCGACAAAATAACGACCATCTCCCAGGAATTGACGAAAAACTTTTTCGTCGACATGGCCGGGGAAAAAATAAAGACCGGCGCGGACGAGCTGCAGAATATCGTCGAATCCTTTTCGGCCCTCCAGAAACAGTTCGGCAGCACCTTTCATCAGCTGGAAAAAAAAGCCTCTGAAATATCGATTCTAAAGGAACTCTCGGAGCTGTGCTACGTCACCTTCGACCCGGAAGAAATCCTTTACGTCACCCTGGAGCGGGCCCTGATGCTGACCCGCTCGGATCTGGGGTCGGTGCTGACGGTCGAGAAAAAAACGCCCAAGGAATTCGTGGTCAAAGCCAGCGTCGGGCTGGGCGAATACGTCAAGCTGGGCGATCGCATCGATTTCGACACCAGCATCGCCAAGTACGCCGTCATCAACAAGTCGCCGCTGGTGGTCAAGGACATCGAAAAAGACCGGCGCTTCGGCCGCGCCAACCTGCCGCACTACGGCACAAAATCCTTCGTGTGCATGCCGATCAAGACCAGCAAGGAGATCATCGGCGTCCTGACGCTCTCGCGCAAGGACGATGCCCGGGTTTACGGGGCCGAGGACATCGAGGCCCTCACGCCGCTGCTCAGCAATGCCGCCTTCACCTTCGAAAACCTGCGGCTGATCAAGGAAAACGAACGCGGTTTCCTGCAGCTGAAGTCGATTGAAAAGATTTTCAAGATCATCAACTCCAGCTTTCGGGACAGCGAACTGCTCCAGGCCGTCCTGGGCGAAATGCACACCGTCATCGCCTTCGACATCGCGCTGGTGCTGGTTAAAGACCGCCAGAGGCCCGAGTGCCTGACGGTTTTCGACATGGCGGCCCATGGTCCCACAGATGTCACCAAGGGCGCGCACCTCGATTACAGTGAGACCGTCGTCGAAAAGGTGCTCAAGCAGGAGACGACCCTTCTGATCGACGACACCCACGCCGCGGGGGCGATCTCGGGCTGGGCCGACACCGGCTGCGGGGGCGGCGGCATTCTGGACGAGCTTTTCCTTAAAAACGGCCGCCGGACCTGTCTGTTGACGCCCCTGCGCAGCGACGGGGTGGTCACCGGCGTGCTGGCGCTGTCCGCCATAACTCCCGGGCTCTTCGACGGTCTGCAGAACCTGATCGAGTGGATCGCCAACGGGCTGTCGATCGCCATCGAACGCAACCACCTTTCGGCCGCCGTCCTCAAGCGCAACCGCGAGCTGGAGACGATCAAACAGGTCGGCAGCGCACTGGCCTCTTCGACCTTCGACATGAAAAAAGTCCTCAAGTACACCATGGACATGGTCCGGGTCCTGATGAACGTCGAGGCCGGCTCGCTGCTGTTTCTCGAAAAGGGCGAGCTGGAACTGGCCGTGGCCTTCAACACCCGCCTGTCGTCGATGAAAAAGTTCCGCCTCAGGATCGGCCAGGGCATCGCCGGCTATGTGGCCGCCCGCGGCGAGGCGATCATCATCAACGACACGCAGAAATCCCCGCATTTTTTCCCGGGTGTCGACCGGCAAACCGGCTATGCGACGCGTTCGGCCCTCGCGGTGCCCATGATCTCACAGGGCAAGGTGATCGGCGTGATCGAGGTCCTCAACAAGATCAGCGGCGAATTCTCCTCCAACGACGAAGATCTGCTCCAGTCGATCGCGGCATCGGTGAGCATCGCCATCGAAAATGCGCGGCTCTACAAGGAGACGGTGTCGATGGCCGAGCACGAGCGCGGCGTGCGCCGGATGTTCCAGAAATTCGTGCCCAAGGCGGTGCTCGAGAACATCATCCAGGGCGAGCGCACCGGCCGCAGCGTCGTCGACGAGGTCAAGACCGTGACCCTGCTCAACATCGACATCAGGGGCTTTACCGAATTGGCGGTAGAGATGGGTCCGCAGAAAACCGTTTCGCTATTGAACAATTTCTTCTCGGTCATGGGCGAGATCGTCTTCAAGCACAACGGCATCGTCGACAAGTACCTCGGTGACGGTTTCCTGGCGCTGTTCGGCGCGCCGGTGTCGAGCGTGCGCGACGCGGACAACGCCGCCGCCGCCGCGCTGGAAATGAAGGCCGGGATCGCCCAGATCAACAAGACCTTCGAAAAGCAAATGGGCATCGCCCTGAGCATCGGCATCAGCGTGCACACCGGGGACGTGGTGGTCGGCAACATCGGCTTCGACAAGAAAATGGACTACACGGTGATCGGCGATGCCGTCAACACGGTCTTCAGGTTGCAGGAACTGACCAAGTCCTACCCCAACGGCATCATCATCGGCGAGAATACCCGGCGCGCCGCCCAATCCAGGCTGCAGGTCCGCAACCTTCACAACGCCCTCGGCGATTTGAGCCTCTACGAACTGCTGGGCTGCGAGGCGTGTTAAGGGCGCCTCGCCGCACAGTCCAAACTGTGTGCCCCGGGCAGTCACCCGCCGGCGCGCCGTGAGCCGCCTTGACAAGCCGGATGGTTACAAGTAATGAGACTCCATTCTGATGCTTTGCAGATTTGGAGACACATATGGAAACCATGGCGGGGGGGCTCAAGGGCCATTTCCTGATGGCCATGCCCGGGCTGATCGACCCTAATTTCAACCAGTCCGTGACGGTTATTTGCGAACACAACCACGAGGGGGCCCTCGGCCTGGTCATCAACCGTCCGCACGCGGTGCTGACCGGTGCGGATATTTTCAAGGAATTGAAAATAGACTGCACGCCGGCGGCGGCGCTACTTCCGGTTCACATCGGCGGGCCGGTTCATACCGGTGAGATTTTCATGCTCCACGGGCCGCCATTCACCTGGGAGGCCTGTTTGTCGATCAGCCCGACGCTTGCCATGAGCAACAGCCGTGACATCATCGAGGCCATCGCCGTTCGTCAAGGGCCGCAGGATCTCATTTTATGCCTCGGATGCGCCGGATGGGGACCGGGACAGCTGGAGGCGGAGCTGCGGGAAAATGCCTGGCTGACCTTTCCGGTCCAGGAGGAGATCATCTTCGGCCGCCCGGCGGAAAACCGCTGGGAAGAAGCCGTGCGGCGCATGGGCATCGACCCGGCGCTGCTGTCGTCCACGGCCGGAAATGCCTGAAGGGGAAAAAGGGCTTTTAAGGCTTAGGGTTTAAGGTGTAGGGTTTCGTTTGAGCGCCTTGCTCTATCTTGGACTTCTTTTTTTTGAGGCACGCCCGGTCTTTTCTGACGAAGGCGCATAGCTTCGGATTGTGGTATTCTTTGCAGTTGTGGGGATTGTACAGCGGGCATTCCGGATGTTTTTCCGACATGGACTTTAGTTTTCCTTTAAACCGATACCGACCGTCCGAAAACACACCAACCTCGCCTTGACGGAATGAATCCTTATCATTGATTCATTCCATTCGGCCGCGCGGCAAAAACCCGGATCATGCGGAAAATTTTGGCGTTTGACGTCTGCCGGCAGCGTGCTCCAGCGCCCAAAACTGCCGGTTATTTGTTTCCGTAACCCGGGCACCGATCGTATCCGTTTGATTTCAATAGCATGAAACCCCGTACAACACAACTGCCGCGATCCAAACGAGCCTGAGAGACAAGGCGCAAACAGGCAGCGCCGCTGCCGAACTAACCAAGAGAACCCGGAACCCATGAACCGTTATCACGAGTATCGGAAAGAACTTCTGGACATCAATGACGGCATCGCGAAGCTGCTCTCGAACGGGCTGGCGGTGCCGGGCATGCCCAGGGGCGCTTTCGAAGAGTGGCGCCGCACCTGTCGGACCCTCAAACAGCAGCTGTTCGAAGAAATCCTTCGCATCGCCGTGGTCGGCGCCATCAAATCGGGCAAGAGCACTTTTTTAAACGCTCTTTTCGGCGGCGATTACCTGAAGCGCGGGGCCGGGGTGGTGACCTCCATCGTGACCCGCATCCGCGCCGGAAGCCATCCCAGCGCCCGCCTCATCTTCAAGTCGTGGGGCGAGGTGAACCGGGAAATTCTGGCGGCCCTGGCCCTGATACCCGCCGGAAAAGCGCTGATCCAGGACGACCGCTTCGACATCCGTGACCCCGAGCGGCACGCGGCGCTCGGGTCGCTGCTCGGCGCCCTGCCGGTCGAGCAGGTGGTTTCGCGCGGCACCCGCAATCTGAACACGGCCCTTTTGACCTGCTATGCCGATGGCTTCGAGCGGGTCCGGGACCTGCTGGCGGACGACAACGCCGAAACGGTGCTGGCAGATGACGACTGGACCGATCACTGGCGTTTCGTGAGCGATGACGCCCTGGCGGTCTACCTCAAAGACGTGCAGCTGGATCTGGGCAGTGAAAACCTGGACAGCGGCACCGAGTTTGCCGACTGCCAGGGCAGCGACTCGCCCAACCCCCTGCACCTGGCCATGATCCAGGAGTATCTCCAGCAGGCCCACCTGATCATCTATGTCATCAGCAGCCGCACCGGCGTGCGCGAAGCCGACCTCAAGTTCCTGTCCATCATTCGAAAAATGGGACTGATCGACACGCTGATTTTCGTAGTCAACACCGACATCAGCGAACACGAGCGGCTGGGCGATCTCAAAGCCCTCGGGGCGCGGGTATCGAGCGAATTGGGGGTGATGGCCACCGCACCTGATATATACACGTTTTCAGCCCTTTACCGGCTTTTCACCGCGCTGGGGGGAAAATTGACCGAAAAGGACCGACTGCGCCTGAAGCAATGGGACAGTCAGAAGGAGATCGTCGATTTTTCGAAAGGCGAACACCAGCGGTTCATCGGCGATCTCAGGCAAAGACTGGCCCGCAAGCGCTATCAGCTGATGCTGAGGGGCCAGATCGAGCGCCATGGGGTCATCCTGGCCGGCGTGGGCGACTGGATCGGTATCAACCGCGAGGTGCTCTCACGCGGCGACGGCGACGCGCGGCACATCGCCGACGGTCTGGCGCGGCAGCAGGAACGGATCGGCCAGATCAAGACCGTTGTCGCGACCAGCATTGCCGGAGCCCTGCCGCAGCTCGAGAAAGAGCTGGCCGCCGATGTCAACCGGTTCTTCGATTTTCCTTCCGGAGCGTGTGCCGGTCCCA
>JBAPWQ010000515.1:0-5598 GCA_049283795.1 Desulfobacterales bacterium
CGCTCTTGCCAACAAAGAATGTCCCTTTCGCTCCCCGCGCGGGGAGCGACTGACCAAGGTTTTCGATGTCGTCGGGGCGAACTGGTTTCAATCCACGCTCCCGCGCGGGGAGCGACGGGGGTCGCTATTAAAAGCCTTCCCCTACCGCGTCACTTGCCGCTGCTCGTAGCAGGGAATACAGTGGTTTTTTCCCTGCCACCGACGGATGCGGGTTTGCATCGCCTGCTCGCCGCAGCGATCGCAGGTGGCGCTGGCAAGAATCCTGGCCTGCGCCGGCAGCGGCTCCGCTGCCGGCCGCGCGTCGAAAAGCTCGTCGAGGGAAGATTGCATGAGCCAGGCGGAAGTCTTCTCGCGCAGGTCGTTCAACCGGTTTTCCTCTGCCCTGCTCAGGGTGCCGGCCTGGCGCTTCTCGTGCAGCGCCGCCATCTCCTCGCGATTGGCGGTACTGCCCATCGCGCGCAGCATGAGCCGCACGGATTTGCCGTCGGAGCGGCGATAGAACGTAAAGGCGTTCTTGCCGTAGTCGCGGTGGATGAGATTGCCCTTGCCGAAGGTGCAGCCGGTCAGAAACTGGATCGCGTCCACGCCGCACATGTCGGTTTCGACCACCGCCACCAGCTCTTCGTCTTCGGCGCGGCCACCCAGTTCGGCCAGGGCCCATTCTGCGGCGCGGATTCCGGCTGCCAGGCCCGGGCACCAGTGGCCGTGAAACGATATGGTCCGCTCGATCCGCTCCCTGTCGATGGTACACGTCATTGGCTTTACTCCTTTTATCTGGGGATCACCACCGGAACCCCGTTGCAGCGATGAATGTCGACCGCGATGCGGTAAACGTCCCGGATGATTTCCGCGGTGACGTCCGCCGGGGCGACCGCCGCGCGAATGCCGCCGTCTTTAATGAAAAGGCATTTATCGGAAAAGCGCAGGGCCGTCGTCAGATCGTGCAGAGTCATCACGGCCGCGACCTCGTGCTCTTTGGCCACGTGACGGATCAGTTTCAGGATCTCCACCTGGTTCTTCAAATCGAGGGAGCTGGTGGGCTCGTCGAGCAGCAGCAGACGGGGTTCCTGGACCAGCGCGCGGCCCACGGCCACTTTCTGCAGCTCGCCGCCGCTCAGGCGGTCGATGGCGCGCAGGGCGAGCGTTTCGAGGTGCAGGCTTTTGATGGCCCCGTCCACGATGCGCAGATCGTTTTCCGACACGCGAAAACGGATGTAGGGTCGTCGGCCCATGAGAATCGCATCGAACACCGTGACCCTGGCCGTGCTCTGGCGCTGGGCCACATAGCCGATACGGCGGGCCACGGCGGTGGCGTCGAGCTTGAGCACGTTCTCGTCTTCCACGAGCACCGCACCGCCGGACGGCTTCAAGATGCCGTTGATGCAGCGCAGCAGCGTGGTCTTGCCTACCCCGTTGGGACCCAGGACCGAGACCACCTCGCCTTTGCCGACCCGAAAGGTCACGCCCTCCAGCACCGGATGGCCGTTGTATCTGAATCGCATGCCGTCGACACTCAGAATCATCGCACCCGCCCCCTGACGATCAGAAGCAGAAAAACCGGCGCGCCCATGAAGGCCGTCAAGATGGAGACCGGCAGCAGGTGCGGCGCTAAGATCAGCCGGGCCGCCGTATCGGACACCAGCAAGAGCACGGCCCCGGCCACCGCCGCGGCGGGCAGCAAAAAACGGTTGTCGCCGCCGATGAAGCGGCGCACCATGTGCGGACAGACCAGGCCCACGAAACCGATGATGCCCAGAAACGCCACGATCACCGCGGTCACAAGGGAAGCCGCCAGCATGCCCGCCATCCGCACCCGTTCGACTTTCACGCCCAGTCCCTTGGCGGTTTCGTCGCCGGCATCCACGGCGTTGTAGTTCCAGGCGTTCAAGAAAAAGTAAATCATCCCCGCCACGGTCACCGCGGCAAGGAAGGCCAATTCCTTCCAACTGGCGCGGGCCACGTCGCCGAAGGTCCAGAAGACCATGGCCGCCAGCTGCACGTCGTCCGCGAAAAACTGCAGGAACATGGTGCCCGCGGTAAACAGGGCCCCCATGGCCACGCCCGCCAGGATCATGGTTTCGGCCGTGGCGCCGCGAATCCGGGCGACGGCGACGATGAAAAGAGACGCGAGCATCGAACAGGCAAATGCCGAGCCCACCGTGAGCAGGGCATTGGAGATGGTGACCGCCCCCACGGTGGTGCTGCTCATGGTCCCCGACCCCAGCACCATGACGGAAAACGCCGCACCGAACGCCGCGGCATGCGAAATCCCCAACGTAAAGGGCGAGCCGAGCGGGTTGCGGAGGATCGACTGCATCACCGCGCCGCCGACCGCCAGCCCCGCGCCGGCCACGACCGCCGCCAGGACCTGCGGCAGCCGAATTTGCCAGACGATGATCCGAACGCGCTCGGATTCGCCGATGCCGGCCAGGCCCCGGACCACATCGGCAATGGAAATGCGGGCCGCGCCGGTGGAAATGCCATAGAGAATCGCGGCGACCAGTACCAGCAGCCCTGCGAAAAGCAGGACCGTCTTGCGGCCGGTGTAGCGCGCATAGGCCGGGTTCAAGGTGCCTTCGACAAAGTGCATGTCCCCTTCCTTTACTTCAGCGGAACCGCGGTGAAGGCCAGTTGCCCGAAAGAGGCGTTCATGGTGGCGAAGACCGGCCGTCCGACCAGAAAGGTGTAGATCTCATCGGCCCTGGCGGCCGGGTCGATATCGGCAAACCGCTCCGGGTATAGCCGCTGACCGATGAAATAAGCGTCGGCCAAAATCGAGCCGAAGTTCTGCGTGTACCAGTTGTATGGCAGGAGGCCATAAACGCGGCCTGAGCGCACCGCCGTCAGCCCCGCGTAGGCCGGGTCGGTTTTCAGTTCATACAAACCGCCTGCGTTTTCGCCCATTTGCAGGGTCGAGAGGTCGAGAAAAAGAACCTCGGGATCCCAGGCCACGATTTTCTCCTTGGCGACGCTGCTATGCTGCAGGGTTTTTTCTTCTCCGATCGTATCGGCGGCCAAATTGCGGGCGTTGACGAAGGCAAACGGCGGATAGGTCGGCTCGGTGGACTGAAACCCATGCGGGCCGCGATAGGCGATGCCACCCACGAAACATGACGGCCGGCGGTTTTCGGGAATGTCGGCCGTGCGGCGGTGAAGATCGGCGATGGATTCCTCGAAAAACGCGATCACCTGCTCGGCCCGCCCCGCAACGCCCATCACCTCGCCCATGACCCGCAAGGATCGATACAAATCGGCCCGGCGGCTGCCCAGGTCACCGTAGTCGAGCACGATCACCGGAATTCCGGTTTTGCGGGAAAGCTCCACCGGATCGTGGCCCATGGTCGGATAGGTCTTGAAGATCACCTGCGGCATCGGATCGAGGGCCAGGATCCGCTCCGGATGATCGTGCCCGCGGAACTCCCCGAAGATCGGGTATTGCTTGAACCGGGGATTTGCCAGGGCGTAAGGCCTGGCATCGAACTGCGGCCGCTGTTTTTCCATGTCGTCCACGGCCACGATGGCGGCCTGGCACTGCAGGTAGGTCAGCAGGCGCAGGGCGCCGGGCCCGGAGCAAATCACGCGCTCGACCCGCTGCGGTATCTGCACTTGGCGGCCGGCGGCATCGGTGATGGTCCGCGCGGCCGCCGGCTGCGCCGATGCCGGCCATAGGTGCAGCATGATTCCGACCAATAAAATGCTACCCGATAAACGCATCGTTTTCATGTTGCTCCTTTCCAAATAAAAAAGCCACGACGGCAATCCCTCCAACGGGGAGAGGCCTTCGTGGCTTGGTTTTACTTTAAATAGAAATTAGTTGGAATTGAACAAAAAACGCCCTGCGGCTTCGGCAGGCACATGGTCAAGGCTTCTTGCCTTGTATGGAAACATTGCTAACAAAAGGGAGATTCTTCTGTCAATAGAAAAATCCATCGTACAAAAACGCCCCGGAAATCGCATCGCAATCGGTCGCGCTGAGGCCGGCTTGCCGCATGACCGGCCGCCATGTGCTTCTCACGGCAGTGACAATCCTATCGACGATGCCGGCGGCGTCTTCGGCGGACAGCAGAAAACGACCGTGTCGGCTCAGCAGGTTTTTACGATTGGCGAAGCGGCCGGCAGCGCCGCAAACCATGGCGAGATCGCGTCGCTCGCGGCTGATTGCGGGCGTCGGCGTCAGGTCGAAAGCCGGACTCAGGCGCCAGTGCCGGCCGGCAGCGATGGCGGCATGATTGCGAGGATGATCGTCCAGGTTGGAAACCGCAGCGTTAAAGCACATGCGGCCGAAAAGTTCGCGTAGATCGGCTTCGGGTGCCGAACTGAGGCGCCGGATCTCATCCGCCAATAGAATGTATGACCAGTTTCGGCGCGAAACTGCACCTTCATCGCTGCGCAGCAGTGTGAGCGCGCTGACCATGCGGTGCCTTCGAAAATTTACCCCTTCCCTTTCACGGTCGAATCGCCGCACCAGCAGAATGTCGCGTCCCCCGACCGTTGCGATCTCACTTGCCGCGACAGTGATGCCGCAGGCGTGGGCCAGTTTTAACAAGCCGTGCTCCGCGCGGGGATTGTTCCAGCGATCGTCGTGACGGGCGAACTTGGCGACCCAAAGGTCTGTTCCGTGTTGCACCACTGTTTTCGGCCGGGCACCGCCCATGGAAGTGCCGAGCAACAGGAGTTCTTCGATCTGACCGGCGGCCGACCCTGCAAGGCTTGGATCTTCGTTGATAATGGCATCGGCGGCGGCCTGTAGACGCTGCAGTTCCAAGGTGCGATTGAAGAGACGCTTTGGAGGCGGCGGTGCCACCGTATCACCGAATCCCAGCGCGCCGGCCCGGTCGTCCGGGCCGTGCATCAGATAATCGAATTCTTCGAGCTGCGAGTGGCCGGTATTTCGTTCAATGACCCACCGTCCCCAATAATCCGGCATGGAGTCGCGGATCGCACCAAAAAAGCCCTCCAGGCGGGCTGTTTCATATATCCCCCGCCGCAGCCGCAGCTCGATGGGATCGAGTTCGACGGCATCGCTGCGTTCGAGATAGCGTCGTCCGTAAACGAACTGCCCGACCGGTTCGCCTTCCGAGGTCGGCAATACCCGGAAGCGGCCGGCGGTGACAAACTCCGTGGCACCGGGCAGGACGATATAAACATAGCACTCGCGCTCAGAAATCATCGTCGAATACTCTGCGCTTGGGCGCCGTCTTCGGTCTTCTGGCCCGCTCGAGTATCTTGCCTTCCTCATCGCGATCGGGGTCCGCCACTGACAGTAGATCCGCTAAAAGGCCCAGCGACCATAAGGCGCCGATGTAGGCGACGATGGCGGTGGTGGGCTTTCCGTTCTCGATATCAGCCATTACAAAACGTGAAACACCGACGCGTTCGGCCAGAGCCTGCAGGGAAAGCCGGCGCCGCAGCCGTGCGGTACGGATATTGCGACCCAGCCGACCGAGGGCATTTCCAACGGCGGCGGGAGGAGATTGGGCGATTTTATTGATGCGTGACATGATTATTTAAAGCTACATAAAAGTCTTATGTGTTATTTTAAAACAACATAAACCAAATTTTTCAAAGGGTCAAGGTTTAAACCTCAAAGTCTTTACC
>JBAPWQ010000516.1:0-4068 GCA_049283795.1 Desulfobacterales bacterium
CCCGGGCCAAGGGGCTGCCGGCCGACGACGTTCACTACCGCCACGCCCTGCGCAACGCGCTGCTGCCGTTCGTGACGATGTTCGGCCTGATCCTGCCGGGTCTGATCGGCGGCTCGGTCATCATCGAATCGATCTTCTCCTGGCCGGGCATGGGCCGGATGGCCTACGAGGCCATCCTCGCCAGAGACTACCCGGTCATCCTGACGGTCAACTTCATCTCCGCGGTCCTGGTGCTGATCGGGACCTTCATATCCGACCTGCTGTACATGGTGGTCGATCCGAGGATTCGACTGTGATGACCAGCCAAAGTCCGGTACCGCCGGCACAGGAAAATATGCTTGAACGTCCCATGGCGCCGCAGCGAACGCTCTGGCAGCAGTTCTGGACGATTTTCAAGCAAAACCGCCTGGCGGTGGTCGGCCTGGTCTGTTTCCTGCTTTTTTTCACGACCGCCGTGGTGGGCCTGCTGCTGACCTCCGGCAACCGGCCCGTTCTGAATCCCTCGATCATCCGGCTCCAGGAGAAACTGCGCCCCCCCTTCTCCGCCCCCAACCTGGCCTCGCTGCGGCCGATCGAAGTTCCGGCCCTGGGCGTCTATCTGCTCGGCACCGATGAGCTGGGGCGCGACGTGTTCGCGCGTATGCTCCAGGGGGCCTGGGTATCGCTGACCGTCGGCTTCGTCGCCGTGGGCATATCGGTTGTCATCGGCATCTTTCTCGGCGGCATTGCCGGATATTTCGGCCAGAACCCGGTGCGGTTGGATCAGGCCCTGACGGCGGTGCTGCTGTCGGCCGGCGTCGTGCTGCTGTTTTTGAGCCCGGCCTGGGGAGGGGTGCTGCTGCTTTTTGGTGCCATCGCCGCCTACGGGCTGCATTCCGGCGCGGGGCGCACGCCGCCGGACCGCCAACCGACCGCCTTTTTACGGGTGCTGGGCTCGAAGACACTGACCATCGACACGCTGATCATGCGGCTGGTGGACATCATGCTCTGCTTTCCGACGTTCTTTCTGATTCTCACGGTGGTGGCCCTTCTGCCGGCCAGCATTTACAACATCATGATCGTGATCGGCCTGACCAGCTGGATGGGAACCACGAGGTTCGTGCGGGCCGAATTCCTGGCCCTGCGCGAGCAGGACTTCGTGGCCGCCGTGCGGGCCCTGGGCGTCGGCAACCTGCGGATCATCTTCCGGCACATGATGCCCAACGCCATCGCCCCGGTGCTGGTGTCGGCCACGCTGGGCATCGCTTCGGCCATTTTGACCGAAGCCGGCCTGAGCTTCCTGGGTTTCGGCGTGCCGCCGCCGCATGCCACCTGGGGCAACATCTTGTCCGACGGCCAGAACTTTATTTTCGATGCGCCCTGGCTGACATTCATTCCGGGCATCGCCATCCTGGTGGTCGTCCTGGCCTTCAACCTCTTCGGCGAAGGCCTGCGCGACGCCCTGAACCCGCGCCTGCGGGAGCGGTGAGGTCGGTGGGACCGTTGGGCCGGTTGAGCCGGTTTGCCCGTTTGCCGGTTGTGCCCGTTAACCTGGCGGCCGGTTGAGCCTTTACTGCCGCGACGAGAACTGACTTGTGCCTATCCATAAATGGTATTTTTCCGCGGGACTGCCCTTTATACTGGTTTCCGACTGCGGCGTATGAAAAGTACGCCTCGTTGTAAACTCGTGTGTGGCCCTGCCCGACGAAAAAAATCCGCAGTGATGAATTGCACATCAAAAGCGCGTGAAAATGATCGGTGGGCAGGCTGACTTGCCTAAGTGGTGACAGATGATGGATTACTGTGAGATAGAATCGATCTTATGATAGTGCCTCTTCGCTATCGCATCTAAAGTTAAAGTAATGGTTGAATAGTATGTACCGGTAAGCATAAGATGAGTAACCGACCAACAGACTCAACAGACTAACTGACTCAACCGACCCAACGGGCCTAACGGGCCTAACGGGCTAACCGACTCATGCCAGACCCTCTACTAACGGTCGAAGACCTCACGGTCCACTTTCACGGTGCCGAAAACCGCGTGGCGAAAGCCGTCGAGGGCGTCGGTTTTACGGTGGGACGCGAGGAAACCGTCTGCCTGGTCGGTGAATCCGGCTGCGGCAAGACCGTCTCGGCCCTCAGCATTCTGGGCCTGATCCGCCAGCCGCCGGGTGACATCGCATCCGGCCGCATTCTGTTTGGCGGCCAGGACCTTCTGAAGCTGGCCGAGGAGGACCTGCAGCACATTCGCGGCAACCGCATCGCCATGGTCTTCCAGGAGCCGCTCACCTCCCTGAATCCGGTTTTCAAAATCGGCGACCAGATCGCCGAAGCCATTCGCATCCACAAGAAAATCGACGAGGGGACCCTGCTCGCGCGCTGCGTAAGACTCCTGACCGATGTCGGCATCCCGTCCGCCGCCGAGCGCCTCGATGCCTATCCGCACGAACTCAGCGGTGGGCAGCGGCAACGGGTCATGATCGCGATGGCCCTGGCCTGCGATCCCGAACTGGTGATCGCCGACGAGCCGACGACGGCGCTGGATGTCACGGTGCAGGCCCAGATCCTGAAGCTCTTCGGCAGCCTGCAGCAAAAACACCGGATGTCGGTGCTCTACATCACCCACGACCTGGGGGTCGTGTCGACCGTGGCCGATCGGGTCTACGTCATGTATGCGGGCATCATCGCCGAGCAGGGCGAAACCGCTCACATCTTCGGGGAGGCGCGCCATCCCTACACGCAGGGGTTGCTGGCATCCCTGCCCACGCGCGCCAAAAGGGGCCGGCGGCTCCACAGCATCCCCGGCGCCGTCCCCGATCCGGCCCACAAACCGCCGGGGTGCCCTTTTCACCCGCGCTGCCCGCATGCCGAACCATCCTGCCGGGAGCGCTTTCCACAATTATGCGATTACGGCGACGGCCACCTGGCCCGTTGCCCGGTCCTTTACGCCGGCTACCGGAAATGATCGATGCCGATGAAGAACAGATGAATTCAGTCCCTACAGAAGACATCATCCTCGAGGTCCGCGACCTGAAAAAGCATTTTCCGGTGCGGTCCGGTTTTTTCCTGCGCGTCACCGGCTGGATAAAGGCCGTCAACGGCGTCGATTTCAAGATCCGGCAGGGCCAGACGCTGGGCCTGGTGGGAGAAAGCGGCTGCGGTAAATCCACGGTCGCCCGCATGGTCATGCGACTCTTGCAGCCGGACGCCGGCCTGATTTTTTTCCGGCAGGACGATATCAGCCGCCTGCCGGAAAAAGAATTGAAGCCGTATCGCAAGCAGATGCAGATCGTCTTTCAGGACCCTTACGGATCCCTCAACCCCCGCATGACCGTCGGGCAGTCGATCGAAGAAGGGCTGCGGATTATCGGACTGGCGCGCGGGCGGCGGCGCAGAGATCGTCTGGCGGAATTGCTGGAGATGGTCGGCATGTCATCCGAAAGCGCCGGACGCTACCCGCACGAGTTCAGCGGCGGCCAGCGGCAGCGGATCGGAATCGCCCGCGCGCTGAGCGTCGATCCGGCCCTGATCATCTGCGACGAACCGATTTCGGCCCTGGATGTTTCCATTCAGGCCCAGGTGATTAACTTGTTGAAAGACCTGCAGGACCGCTTGGGCCTGAGCTACCTCTTCATTTCGCACGACCTGAACGTGGTGGGCTATCTGTGCAATCAGGTCGCCGTCATGAACAAGGGCTACATCATGGAGTATGCCCCGGCCGAAGAGCTCTACGCCCATCCGAGGCACCCGTATACCCAAACGCTGCTGGCGGCCATACCGGATGTCGATCGCAGTGAAAAGAAGGATATTCAACTGAAAGACCCCGGGGCTCAGCCGGGCCCGCCGCCGGCCGGCTGCGTTTTTCAGGATTCCTGCCCGCGCAGCGATGACGCCTGCCGGCAGCCGGATCTCCCGTTACAGCCGGTCGCACCGGATCATGTCGTCCGCTGCTGGAAAATCGACAAAGACGATGCTGTTCGCATGATTCCCGGGGATTCGTTGATAGAGGTTAAGGTATAAAGGTTCAAAGGTTCGCGGTTCAAGGGTCAAGGGTCAAGGTTCAATGCGCCTGCAGCGGACCGCCACGAT
>JBAPWQ010000517.1:0-7981 GCA_049283795.1 Desulfobacterales bacterium
TGTCGAGGTGCGGCGGACAGGTCCAATATTTGCCCCACCGGTTGCAGCCGAAGCGGCACTTCAAGTAGGAGCGTGAGTCGAAGACGATGTCGCTGGTCGCAATCAGCTTGGCTTCCTCGGCCCCGAGCGCGATGGCCCGTTCAACCAGTTGTTCCAGGTTTTTTTCCATTGGCTTTTCCTCATCCGGTTTTTTTTGCCGTCTCAGAGGGTCAGTCGCTTGTACAGCGCCGGCAGAAGGCCGGGCAGCGATTCGATTTTCGGCAGCACGATGCTTTGGGTCCCGGAAGAAATCCGGCCCAGATACTCGGCGCCTTTTTGATCCGAGGTGATGATAAACGGATGTATGCGCGCCCGGCGGGCCTCCCGAATAGCCTTGCCCGTGTCGGCCACGGCATAGTCGAGGGTGCCGTATTCCAGGTCGTAGGGGCGGCCGTCGGTCAGAATGACGAGCAACTTGATGGTCGCCGGGACTGCTTCGAGCTTGTAGATGCCATGACGGATAACCGCCCCCATCCGCGTCAATCCAAGGGGTTCCAGGTTGCCCAGACGATACCGGACCTTCTCGTCGTATGGTTCGTTGAAATCCTTGACGGTAAAAAGGTCCACCCGGAATCGGCCTTCGGAACTGAATCCGTAAACGGCATACGGGTCACCTAAAGCATCCAACGCCTCGGCCATCAAGGCCATAGCCTCTTTCTGCACATCGATGACGCGCCGGCCGTTGACTTTTTCTTCGGTCGATCCGCTTAGGTCGAGCAGGAACAAGACGGCCACGTCCCGGATTCTTTTGTCCCGGCGGATGTAGACGTTTTCCGACAGGTGGGAACCGGTGCGCATGTCAACGTGGGCCTGAACCAGGGCATCGATGTCCAGGGCATCGCCGCTGGGCTGCGCCCTGTATTTGCGGAAACGCTCCGGCTTGAGCTTCATGAACTGGCGCCGGAGCAAGGTGACGATACCGTGCAGGCGCGTGCACAGCTCTTCGACGAACTCGTTGGGGTCGCTTTTCGCCTGGCGCTGGCGCACCAGGCACCAGTCGAGTTTGTAGTCCGAAAAATTCTGATCCCATTCCTTGTAAAAAAACGTGCGCACGTTCTCCTGGAGTTCTTCGGCATCCGGGGAGTCGAAGACCATGTTGTCCAGCATCTGCCGGAACATGTCCCACAATGCATCGCCGTCGCGCTCGCCCTGGGCCATCATGGCGGCAAGCAGTGTTTCGATGACTTCCGGCGGCACGTCGTCATAGTCATCGGCGGCCCGTTTCTTAATCGCGGCTATCGTGGAATTGGTCTGGTCGATCAACTCCGGTAAAATATCTCCCCACCATGGCAGGGGCAATCGGAGTCGTTTATCCAGCTTTTGCGGATATGCCGGCGGCAGGTCATCTGACATCACGGCCCGCATCTCCTTGAGCAGCCCGGGCATCAGCACCGTCAGGCGCCGGTCGGCTTCCGCGTGGAGCGCCACCGGATCGAAGGTGATTTTTCCCCCTTTTTCCGTATAGCGGCCGTAGTCGAGCAGCATGGCCTGGTGCAGGGCCATGAGTTTGAGCAGCTCGAAGCCGGGGGCCGTGTCCGGCAGAAAAATGGTGCGGCCGTCGGTGGCGGCACCCCCGCTGAAGCCTTTGCAGCCGATCAGGGCGGTGTTGGACTGCATTTTTACGGGGCGCCCCAGGGCGGCCTCGCAGATCAGCGCCAGGGTGTTGACCCGGTCTTTCAAGGCCGTGCCGGTAGCCAGGTCGTCGCGCGCCTCCAGGGCCTTCAGCGAGGTGCCGCTGAAAAAATTCACCCGTTCCTGTTCCGACCGGCAGACCTCGAGCCCCTCCGCCACCCATTTTATCGTTTCCGCATCGGTCAGCAAGAGGCACATGCGGTTTCCCATGGTGACGAAAGCCTCGGCGGCGGCAGTCGAAACGGCGGCGATGCGCAGCGCCTGGTCGAGAAAAAATTTCCAGCGCGACAGCGGATATCCGCACTGGTAGCCGGCGGCTTCGATCAGATAGGCCTTGGCGGGCTTCCACATCGGGATTTCTTTTCCGCCGGCAACCAGAGCTTCCAGCGCCACCTCTCCCCAGTACAGCAGGCTGGCGGCGCCACGATGGTTTATGGCGGCCGGCGTCTGTTCGATGAAGGTGACCGCCACGTCAATGTCCCGTCGCGCCAGTTCGCAGGCCAACCGGCTCCAGGGGGCGATAAAATCGTGAGAGGGGTCGAGTCCCCTGGATACCTTAAGAAACGGAAGGATCAGCGCCCAATTCAACCGGCAGAGGTCGGCCGCGCCGTTGAGAATATCTTCACCGAAAGGCAGTCGATCGATAGCTTCGATTTGTTCCTGGACTTCGGCCAGGAGCACAGCGGATTGGCGGGCGCGCAAATGTGAAACGGCCGCCTGCATCGATTGTAAAGTTTTTGCAGCGCGAGCGCTGGTCGGCGGTCGCGAGATGGTTGGGTGGCTTTCTGGCATGTCGAGAAGACTCATTTTTAGAGCATTTGTGCCGGCAAATGGAAACTTGAATCTGGATACTTGAATCTGGATACTGGAAACTGGCAAATAGGAATTTGGAATCAGTTTTAAATTGAACAATTTAACGCGAAACCTGCGCACTTCGAGGTTTCGCTAAAATCGATCCTATTTTCTCTTTAGCCATTAACGGGCAAACCCGACAAAATGGCACAGTTTCTTTAACGATGAAACTGGCCGCCTTTCAGGCCAGCGGCTGGGCTGAACCCTATCAACCCAATAAACTCTAATAACCGGGCTATCCGGCTCAACTGGCATAACGGGCCAACGGGCTAACCGGCCAAGGGACTATCCGGCTAAAAAATGCCCGCCACGATCTCGGCGATCGCTTCCTGCATTTCCGGATCGTCGGTCATGCACCGGGTGACGGCCGCCTCGCACGCGGTGGCGTGCGGCACACCGTCGGCGATCAGCTTGGCGGCATAGACGAGCAGACGGGTGCTCACCCCTTCTTCCAGTCCGTGCTGCCGCAGGTTCCGCACCATTTCCCCCAGCCGCACAAGGCTCCCGGCCGTCTCTTCATCGACACCGGCTTCCGCCATGATGATGGAGCGCTCGTTTTCAGCCGAGGGGTAGGTGAACTCGATGGCGACGAAGCGTTGGCGGGTCGAATGCTTCAACTCCTTCATGACGCTCTGATAACCGGGGTTGTAAGAAATCACGATTAAAAAGTCCGGATGGGATTCCAGCAGCAGTCCCCTTTTCTCCTGCGGCAGCACGCGGCGGTCGTCGGTGAGCGGATGGATGACGACGGTGGTGTCCTTGCGGGCCTCCACCACCTCGTCCAGGTAGCAGATGGCGCCGTGTTTGACCGCCAGGCTCAGGGGTCCGTCCTGCCAGGGGGTCTCGTCGCCTTTCAACAGGTACCGGCCCACCAGGTCGGAAGCGGTTAAATCTTCGTGGCAGGCAATGGTCACCAGGGGTCGCTGCTGTTTCCAGGCCATATACTCCAGAAAACGTGTCTTGCCGCACCCCGTCGGCCCTTTCAGCATGACCGGAAGTTTAAGCCGGCAGGCGGATTCGAACACCTTGATTTCATCGCCGGACGGAAGATAAAAGGGTTCCGCGGCAATACGGTAATCTTCGATGGCCATGCCGTTTCGCTTTGACGCGTAACGGCTGGTTGATGTCTGATTCTGCATGTACGGCACCATCTTGTCGGTAGGTTAAAGGAATAAATATACAGGCTTTAAGGTAAAGATTACGGCAAGGCCAGAGGGCGGCGGCTTGTAGCAAGGGTTGAGAAAAACAGGTTGCTTGCCTTAAATAATTGCGGTGTGCTGTCGAATGGGTAGTACGACCTTCAAAGGGCTGAACCTTGAACCCCTCAGTTCAGCATACGCCGACGACCGACATCAGCAGCCAAAACCTTTATCTTGACGCCGCTAGCCGGTCCGATAGCAATGCCGCAGTATACCGACGACCCGGATCGGGCCGGCGCGGGGTCGCAAAAAAAAGACCCGTAAGCCCGCAAGCCCCCGGGTCCGAATGGCCTCAATACTTCCCGTACAATTCGACCGCTTCCATCATCGCAATGGCGTTCAGCAGGGACCCGTTGGGCGGAAATTCACAGCCGGTGGCCAGGATGAACCCGCCGTCTTTTCCGAGCTCCTCGATCTGCTTCTTGCACTCCTGTTTCATCTCTTCCGGCGTTCCCAGGAATGCGTACTGGGCGGGGCTGACATAGCCGCACAGGCAGGTCTTCTTGCCGTACTTGGCCTTTAGCTCGTGCATATCCGCACAGTCGTCCGAGGTGTAGGCGAACGAAATGGCGACCGGCGCCATGGTCTCGATCTGAGCGTCGAAATAGATGCCGTTGCCGCAATTGTGCACCATGACCATCATTCCGCTCTCACGGATGGCGTCGGCCAGCTGGGTGGTAAACGGTCCCTCGATTTCCTGCCACATTTTCTTGCGCATGATCGTCTGGGAGGCGAACAGGGTGTCCAGCACCACCGCGTGCGCCCCGGTCTTGCCGATCGCCTTGATGTAATCGATCAGCGTGCCGGTAATCACCTCTTCGGCCCTTATGACGGCTTCCTTGTGCTTGTAGCAATCCCGGAAAAGGTTTTCGGCGCCGCGCATCATGGACAAAATGCCCAGGGGGCCGTAGACGAAGCCCATGATCGGGACGGTGGCGGCGCGCTCGTGGGCGATGATGTCGTAGTACTTGAGAACTTCCTTCATGCGCGGAGCCTTGGTGGGGTCCACCCGTTCGATTTTGGCATAATCGTCGGGCGTTTTGATAAACGGTTGATCGTAATCGGGGTGCGCGGTGTCTTCCACCGGATAAATCATCTTCTGGCCGAAATCGGCCGCCTCCACCGAAAGATCCACCAATCCCAATATACCGTCGAAACCGATGAGATCCTGAGCCTGAATCATCGACTTGGCCATGATCTCGCCGTCCTGCGACCACTCTTCATAGGTTACGCCATAGACTCTGCGGGCCGCGCCGCAGACCAACGGCGCCGCCGGAACGCGGTCCGGGATCCCGCCCTGAAGCACTGTGCCGACTCTCTCTAATGGTGTCATCTGGTTTCCTCCTCGCTTGTCTGGATGGTTGTTGTGTTAAGCACCGGAAGCAGAGATTCCGGATGAGTCCAAATCGCACACTTTTTTGAGCACTTCCGCCAAACCGTCGCCCACGCGAACGCTCACCGTGATCAGGCTTGAACAATACGGGTCGAGCGCCTGCCGGATGTCGGCCACTTCGGCGGCCGCAATCGAATCGCTCCGGCTCACCGCCACCAGGTCGGCATCCTTCACCTGGCTCAGAAGCAGGACGCGCCGTTCGGACCACAGAAATCCGAACAGAGGCCCATCCACCAGCGTGACGAAGGGGCCGATCGTATACCGGATATCTCTGAGCCCCATGCCGGTTACATTGCGCAGTTCCTGGGTGGTCACCATTTCAGAGGGTTCGATGAAAAGGTAATCCGGATCGTAGCTTCGTTTCAGTTCTTTTTTCAGGTCGACCAGACTGGAAGCCAGCGAACACCCCACTCAGCCGCCGCGGACCGTTCGCACCTGAAGGGCATGTGCCTCGATGAACGCCGGGTCGTAGGCCACCTCGCCCTGTTCGTTGACGATAACCGCCGAACGCTTGCCCAGACCGTCGATTCCGGCAACCAGGCCGCGGATCAGAGAGGTTTTCCCGCTGCCCCGCGCACCGGACACACATACCACTTTCATCACCTATCCCTCGTCGGTATCGGTCAGCGTTCCGCCGGCCAACTGTTCTTCGAGCTGCTTGATGTAGTCTTTTTTCGTCGCGACGAAATCGAATTCGTCGAAATAGGTATGTTCTTTTTCCTTGACGACCGCGAGTCCCCGCTGGTCGGCCACCTCATGCATGCCTTCCAGTGTCGCCGCCTTGACGGCATCTTCGGGAATTCCCTGGATGATGCTGTTGATGGCGATATAGAGAGTGTTGACGGGCCCGGTCAGGGTTCCGGTGGAAAACGCACCGTGCGCGACGCCGATGGTATCGGCCTTTATGGTGCCGGTTTCGGTCTTCAGGTGGGATTTGATGTGGCCGATGCAGCGCGCACCGAGCTCGATGCACTTTTGGGCGATGGAGAGCATCATGTTTTCGGCCATGTTTTTGAGGAAGGCTTCATTCATCGCCTCCTTGCGGCTCAATTTGGCCGCAACCCCGTAACCGCTGACACCGTGCTCGGTGTAACAACCGTGGCCGTCTTTGACGGGATCCGTCATGGCGCTACTCCTTCCAGTCGAGAATGTGATCGACAAGCCGGCCGATCCCCAGATCGGTGAAGGACGACAAGTTGAGGATTTCCGCCTTTGCATTATAGGCCCGTACCCGCCGGGCGGCGTCGGTGACGGCCGCATCGTCCACGGCATCGACCTTGCTGATGGCGATGATATCGGCATCTTTTACCTGCGTGGTCACCAGTTGCCCCAGCATGTCCATGTCCAGAAGCTCGGCCGGGCGGGTGGCGTCGAACAGCACGATGGCCGGACCCATGGAGATCTTGGCATCGCGCCCGCCCATGCGGGCCGCCAACTTGACCTGGTGCGGCACGGCCACGCCGGTCGGCTCCACCAGCACGTGATCGGGACTGAAATCCTTGTAAATGCGATAAATGGTCTTGGCGAAAGTCGCGGCCACCTCGCAGCAGATGCAGCCGCCGCCGATATCCTTGACCAGCATCCCGCTTTCCTCGATCACCTTGCCGTCCACCGGTATCTCGCCGATTTCATTGACCACCAACGCCACCTTGCGTTCATTGTCTCCGGCCAGCTGCCGAGACAGCTTCAAGACGAGAGTCGTTTTACCGCATCCCAGGAAACCCGCGATTTGTGTGATTTTCATGCCCGTCTCCCGCAAGTGTGTCGTCTATAGATCAGGAGGATGATCTTTCCTGTGTTTATCTCATATCGGTCCCCTGGTCTGTAAAGGATATTATTTGGGTATTTTAAGGGTATTTTTAAATACCCGGTAAAGATCGTAAAGCGCAGAGGTGACCGGAATCGACCGCAACGATGTAAAGCTTAAATGAGCAGATCGGATCTGACAGCCTCGAAGGCCGCCACCATCTGTTCCGAAAAACGGTCATGGCGGTGGGAGAGGAAGGCGGCAGCCACCTTTTGCAGGATCTTCTGGTCTTCAGGCAGCAGATAGGCATGGCAGCGCCACCACAACGATGCGATCCCCGGCAGGCAACCGCCGGCATCCAGCAGGGCGACCGGCACAAACTCCTTGCTCTTTTTACTGACGTAGATCGCCCGCATCCATTTGTGGGGCGCCAGATTCCGGTAGCTGCGGATCTCCTCGTCGGCGGCGGTGGCAGTGGTCTGGTAGTGGTAATAGGCCAGCGATTGCCCGTGTTCCATTTTTAAGATCAACTCGGTTCGTCCGGCTCTTTTCAGACAGGCCTCCAGATGGGACACCACATAACGGATAAACTGGATCGCCGTTCCGCTGACCGGAAAAAGCGGGAATATGTCGCGCTTGAAGTTATACCGGTACAGCGCGGGCTGTCGCCGGACGACGATGGCGGCCAACTCGAAATCCAGCCAGCCCTGAAGTGCCAGCGAGGGAATGCCCACCAGGGACGGTACGTCGAGGTGGATCACGATGCGGTCGTCTGTCCATTCGGAAAAAACCGCCGGCCGCGCTTGTTCGCTGCCTTCGGTACTCGACGGCTCCCGGTGAAAGGCAAAAGTCGCATTGAGGGGCGCGGAAGGCGCCAGCTTTTTCTCGAAAATCGCGACAAACACGGCAGCTCGCCGGGCAAGATCGTCCGCATTCAAAATAATGTCCGTGGGTGTCATCGACTGCATTTACGGCGCATTTTTCGAAAAAAACGATTTGGTTGCCAGCAATCCGTACAGACTGATTTTACGGCCCCTGATGCCCAGTTTTTTGCGGATGTTCTTGCGATGCGTTTGGATTGTGTCATAGGATAATTTCAATTCCGTGGCGATATCCTTG
>JBAPWQ010000518.1:0-21317 GCA_049283795.1 Desulfobacterales bacterium
AGGCGCGTCATGCGGATTTCGGTGTATCGCATGGCGGCCGGCGGGTCGCCATCGACCGATCCGAAGTTGCCCTGCCCGTCGACCATGGGGTAGCGCAGCGAAAAATCCTGCGCCATGCGCACGATGGTGTCGTAAACCGCCGTGTCGCCGTGGGGATGGTATTTACCGATGACATCGCCGACGATGCGCGCCGATTTCTTGTAGGCCTTGTTCCAGTCGTTTCTGAGCTCCCGCATGGCGAAGAGCACGCGGCGGTGGACCGGTTTGAGGCCGTCGCGCACATCGGGCAGCGCCCGTCCGATAATTACGCTCATGGCATAATCCAGATAGGATTTGCGCATCTCGCTTTCGATGCTCACCATGGGCGACTTCTCAGTTGGAATCATTTACGTACCTTTGTTTGGTTTAGCCGGTTGGCCAGTTGGCCGGTTTAGAGCGTTGAGCCTGTTTGCCCGTTGAGCCCGTTATCCCCGTCTGCGGCGGTGGTTAGCAAGTCTATGACCGCCCTTAAAATTGGTAGTGTTATGAACGCAGTTGAAGGACCTTGGCGGTAAGGCATTCACCGCAGAGACGCGGAGCACGCCGAGAGCTTGTTTTTGTCTCCTTTGCAACCTCTGCGCCTTGAGCGAAGCGGGCGGTAAGCTTCACTCCCGAACCTGCATAAAAAGCGCTTTATTTTTCTGCCGATCGCCAGAGAGCCCGAATCCCGGCTCAACAGCCCATTCCGCCAGGTGGGACTAACCGGCTAAACGGGCTAAACCGGCTTAACAGAAACTTATATCACGTTTTGGACTCTACGACCAGATTCTGATAACTGGCATGATAGATATCGGTAAGGGTCAGAAAACCGGTGATCACCAATGGACCGAAGATGATCCCCAGGATGCCGAAAAGCTGCAGTCCGCCGATGATCGACAGAAACACCAGCAGGGTGTGCATCTGCACCCGCTGGCCCACCAGTTTGGGCTTCAAAAAATATTCGGTGCCGCCCGAGAGCACCACGTAAAAGACGATGAAAAATACGCCGGCCGCGATGCGACCCTTTAAAAAAAGGTAAACAGCAGCCGGTATGAGCACCGCCCCGATGCCGAGGATCGGCAGAAACGCCAGCAAGGCCATGACGACCCCCCAGAGCAGCGGCGAGCGCAAACCGAATACCGCAAACACGACGCCGCCCATCAAGCCCTGCCCCAGCCCGCTCAGGCCGTTTCCGATCAGGATGGCGCCGGCCATGTCCTTGAATTTGCGAAACAGGATCCTGTCCTGCTCGTCCGGCAGCGGCGACAGGTTGAAAATGAAGGCCAGCAGGCGCTCCTGGTCGATAAACAGATAGAAATTGATAAGGAGCATGAAGAAAAAGTTAATCAAAAACTTTAAGATATTGGATGTAAAAAACCGGGCCTGTTCGTAAAGAAAAAGTCCCAGGTTTTTGCCCACCTCGGTAATGGTCCGATTGATCTCGTCTCCGGTAACCACGATGCCGGTGTTTCTCAGCAGCGCGTTGAGCCGCTCGACCACAAGGCTGTTCTGGATCAAGTGGTTGATCTGATCTCTCAGGGCCACGTTCTTGGCCACCAGATACAGCTCATAGGCCTCGTTGGACAGGATGCCGACAAGCGAAACGATAGGGATGAACAACAGGAGAAAAATAATTCCACAGGTGATCAGCGACGCCGGTATAGAGGGGAGTTTGCGATTCAGCAGCTGGTAGAGGGGATTGAAGGCCCCGGTCACCGTGGCCGCCATGACGATGGTGGAGATAAAGGGCCACAGCAGCCATCCGAGCATGAAGAGCGACACCAGGAAATAGACCAGAAAGACCCACAGGATCAAGTTGCGGGTGTGGAGACCATTCCGGCTTTGGTACATGCATTAATCCCGGGTATTCTGGCGTTCGTGCCGGCGCGGCGGGGATGGAAGTGGTTGTTGTAATTTGCGATCAAAATGCGATCACGCCGGCCGCAATCGATCGGCGGCGGTGTTTCTCAGGAAATAAGACCGAATGCTGCTGCTCGCGCTCGTTCCCAAACGATCCCTTCCCGCAAGATCGACCCCCTGTTGCGCAGGCGCGTGAGTGTGGGGGCCGACATTGCAGGAAAAACGCTTCAAAGACGGGCTTCCCTCTACCGGGCGATATAGGCGCCCACACCCAACAGCAGGATGGTCTGATAAATGAAAATGGCCGTGAGATCGTTGAATATGGCATAGACAATACCGCCGCCAATGATGGCCGGCACCCCGCAGAACACCAGGATACCCAATTTTCTGGCTACGCTCATGCTCTTTCCCGCCTTCCTTTTCGGTCTGTGTTTCACGATGCCGGATTACCTCTCGCAACGTCCAATTTTTTTTGGCTTTTATAACAGGAGCGCCCGGGAGTGTAAAGAAAAAAACCGGTCGCCGTGCTTCACCGCTCCACGATCATGGCCATCCCCATGCCGCCGCCGATGCACATGGTGATGAGGCCGGTGTGATACCCCCGGCGCTTCATCTGGTTCATCGTGGTGACCATTTGCCGGGTGCCGGTGCAGCCGATCGGATGTCCGAGCGATATTCCGCTCCCCAGTTCGTTGGGACGGTCGTTGTCGATCCCTAGCTCGCGCATGCAGCCGATCGCCTGCGCCGCGAAGGCCTCGTTCAACTCGATCATGTCGATGTCCTTCAAGGTCATGCCGGTCATCTTCAACACCTTGCGGACCGCCGGCACCGGGCCGAGGCCCATGTAGGCCGGATCGAGGCCGCCCGCCGCGAAGCCTCTGATGCGAACGACCGCCTCCAGGCCCAGCTCAGCGGCTTTTTCGGCGCTCATGAGCACGACCGCCGCGGCCGCATCGTTGATGCCGGAGGCGTTTCCGGCCGTGACCGTACCATCTTTCTTGAAGGCCGGCCGCAGTTTGCCCATTTTCTCGATGTCCGTGTCCATCGGCCGTTCGTCTACCTCGAAAACCGTGTCGCCCTTGCGGGACTTGATCACCACCGGCACGATTTCCTGGCTGAACAAACCGTCCTTGATGGCCTGGCGCGCGCGGTTGTGGCTCAGAACGCCCAGCTCGTCCTGCTCCCGGCGGCCGATGTCGTAAAGCGCGGCGATATTCTCGGCCGTCAGCCCCATGTGGTAGCCGTAAAAGATTTCGTAGAGCCCATCGAAGACCATCAGGTCCTGAACCTCGCCGCTGCCGGTCAATTCCATGCGATAGCCCCAGCGGGCCTTGGGCAGCGACAGCGGCACCTGGCTCATGTTCTCCTGGCCCCCGGCGATGATCACCTCGGCCTGGCCGCTCATGATGGCCGAAGCCCCCAGGGCAATCGATTTGAGCCCGGAACCGCAGACCTTGTTGATGGTGTAGGCCGGCGTTTCCTTGGGGAGTCCGGCCCGCACCATCGCCTGCCGGGCGGGATTCTGTCCCAGACCGGCCTGCAGCACGTTGCCCATGATGACCTCATCGACGGCGACCGGCGCGGCGGCGGAATCCCAGTCCTGGTACTGTTTCTCCAGATCGATCAGACCGCGGTCCTTCAACTTGTCCGGTGCGTCCGCCGCCATTTGGGGACTGACGACCGGTCGCAGGCCGGCCCGTTTGAGGGCGTCTTTGATGACCAGGGCCCCTAATTCGATCGCCGGCACCGCCTGTAGGCTGCCGCCGAAGGAGCCGATCGCCGTTCTTGCTCCGCTGACTATGACCACCTCTTTCATACCAAATGCCTCCTTAAGGTTGATTTAAATTGCATTAAGTAAGTATCTCTGAATTTCTATACCATGTTTAAATTATGCGGTTTTAGCGGCACAGGATTGGAGCCGCCGAGATGGAATAAATACTCTGTTGATGTTTTTTCAATCCCTGATTTGTTTATCCCATGAACCGTATTATTTTTCAACGTGATGGAACGCCAATGGTCCCGATATTTCATCATTCCATTGGTCCATTGTTCCATTATTCCAATTGTGAGAGAATCGAACTAAGTTATTGATTATGTTAAATATTAAAACATTGACAGGTCGGGGTTTCCTACCACGACACGGCATGGCGGTCAATGGTGGCGGCAGTGTGTCTGATCCTTATCGCATATGATACCCAGCCCGGATACCGGCTGATCCTGGCGGCCAACCGCGATGAATTTTATCTTCGCCCGACCGCGCCGCTGGCCACCTGGGCCGATGCGCCCAAGGTTTACGGCGGCCGCGACATCGAAGCGGGCGGAACGTGGCTGGGCGTATCGCGCACAGGGCGGCTGGCGGCCCTGACCAATTATCGCGATCCGGCCCGCCAACTTCCGCAGGCACCCTCGCGGGGGCTGTTGATCAGCCGCTTTTTAACCGGCGACGATCCTGCGCCAACCTATCTCCAGAAGGTCACCAGCGCCGCCCGGGGCTACAATGGCTTCAACCTGCTGGCCGGCGACCGGACGGGACTCTGGTACTTCTCCAACCGCGGCCGCGACATCGCGCGGCTGCGGCCGGGCCTCTACGGCGTGAGCAACCATTTGATCGACACCCCCTGGCCCAAGGTGTCGAAGGGCAAAAAGCGGCTCAAAGCCCTTCTGCAGCGCAGCGCCGGGTGGGATGTCGAAGACCTGTTTGCCCTGCTGACCGACCGGGTCGTCGCGCCGGACGGGGACCTGCCCGACACCGGGGTCGGGCTCGCTTGGGAGCGCACCCTCTCACCGCTTTTCATCACCAGCCCGAATTACGGGACGCGGTCCTCGACCGTGCTGCTGATCGAAACCTCGGGCACCGTCACGTTCGCCGAACGCACCTTCACGGTGGAAAACCCGTCCGGTGAAACCCGCACAGATACCCGCCGCGAGCGCTTCAGGATCTCTCCATGGCCTTCAACCGCTGCCAGTGATCCAACCGCTCCCTGATAATTTTTTCAAAGCCCCTGTCGGTCGGCCGATAGTATTGACGCCCCTTGAGGACATCGGGCAGGTACTCCTGCGGTGCGTAGGCCTCCGCGTGGTCGTGGGCGTACCGGTAGCCTCTGGCGTAGCCCAGCTCCTTCATCAGCCGCGTGGGGGCATTGCGGATGTGCAGCGGCACCGGTTGGGAGCCGGTGGCCTCGATGTCGGCCGCCACCGCCTGGTAGGCTGCGTAAAGGCTGTTGCTCTTGGGGGCCGCGGCGAGATAGACCGCCGCCTGGGCCAGGGCCAGATCGCCTTCCGGCCGGCCGATGAACCGGAAGGCCTCCATGGCATCGATCGCTACGCCCAGCGCCCGCGGATCGGCGTTGCCGACGTCCTCGGAAGCGAACCGGATCATGCGGCGGGCGATGAAGAGCGGGTCCTCGCCCGCCTGCAGCATGCGGCCGAGCCAGTAGAGCGCCGCGTCCGGGTCGCTGCCGCGCAGGCTCTTGTGCAGGGCGGATATCAGGTTGTAATGTTCCTCGCCCGCCTTGTCGTAGCGCAGGGCCTTTTTCTGCAGGGCCGCTTCGGCCTCCGGCAAGAGGATCCGGCGCGCTCCGGAGGGCTGGCCGGTTTCTGCGACCGTACCTATCACGGACACGATGATTTCCAGGCCGTTCAGGGCCGCCCGCGCATCCCCGTCAGCCATCGCGCTCAGGTGCACCAGGGCTTCGGGCGCCAGTTCGATCCCCAGCTTTCCGAGACCATGCTCCATGTCATGCAGGGCCCGTTCCACAATTGATCCGATTTCGGCCTCGCCCAACATGTTCAGCGTCAGCACCCGGCAGCGCGACAGCAAGGGGGCGATCACCTCGAATGAGGGATTTTCGGTCGTGGCGCCGATCAGGGTGATCAGGCCGCTCTCGACGTGATGCAGAAAAGCGTCCTGCTGGGCCTTGTTGAAACGGTGGATTTCATCCACGAACAGGATCGTCTTCGAGCGGCGCAGGCTCAGCTGCCGGCGGGCTTCGTCGATGACCGCCCGAATGTCTTTTATGCCCGAGAGCACCGCCGAAAAATGGGCGAAATGGGACCGGGTTTCGCCCGCGATGATCCGCGCCAGGGTGGTTTTCCCGCAACCCGGCGGCCCCCAGAGGATCATCGAGAAGATCTGGTCAGTTTCGACCGCCCGGCGGATCACGGCCCCCTCGCCGACCAGGTGCCGCTGCCCGACGAATTCGGCCAGACGCCGCGGCCGCATGCGCTCAGCCAGCGGCCGTAAGGGGTCCAGGGCCCGGCGCGATTGATATTCGAACAACTCATCCACGGCGCAATTCAGATCCTAATCCGTGGCCATGGTCTCGATGGCCGCCAAGATGTCTGAAAATTCTGAACAGATGAACATCGAACAGTAAACGTGTCTATTATTGTTAAATCTTAATATAAATCAAATACATAAAACCTAAAACTTAATGCCAGGTTTTCATTCCGGCTTTTTCCCGCGCATCCCCCGCCGTTCGCGCTTGCGGAAAAAAAGGCGCACGGGGGTCTTGTCGAGGCCGGCGTCGTGGCGGATGCGGTTGACCAGGTAGCGCTGGTAGGAGAAATGGACGGCTTCCGGATAGTTGACGAAGCACACGATCGTCGGGGGCTTGACCGCGATCTGGGTGGCGTAGAAAAATTTGATGCGCCGGCCGCGGTGCAGCGCCGGGGTGTTATGCTCGATGGCCGTTTCGAAGGCTTTGTTCAGGCGCCCGGTGCCGATGCGGGTGCTGTACTGCCGGTAGACCTCGTCGACGAGCGTGAATATTTTCGCTACCCGCTGGCCGGTCAGGGCCGAAACGGCAAGCACCGGTGCAAAGCCGAGAAACTTGGCCTGCTCGCGCAATATCTGGCTGAAACGGCGCAGCGTGCTGCCGTCCTTTTCCACCAGGTCCCATTTGTTCAGAAGGAAAATGCACCCGCAGCCGCGGTCGTGGGCATACCCGGCGATGGTGACGTCCTGCTCCGTGATGCCTTCGGCGGCATCGACGACGGTAAGGGCCACGTCACAGCGGTCCAGGCTGCGCAGGGACTTGAGGATCGAGAATTTCTCGTACTTGAGCGACACCTTGCCCTTGCGCCGGATGCCGGCCGTGTCGATGAGCAGATAGGACTTTGGGCCGATCCGGTGCAGGGTGTCGATGGCATCCCGCGTGGTGCCGGGCACGCTGCTGACCAGCAGGCGTTCCTGGCCCAGAATACGGTTGATCAATGATGATTTTCCGACGTTCGGCCGGCCCACCACCGCCAGGCGCACGACCTCACCGTCGTCCGGGCCGTCCCCCGGCCTCGGCAGGTTTGCCAGCGTCCGCACCAGTTCGTCCAGCAGATCGGTGACGCCGTAACGGTGTTCGGCCGAAAGCGGAAAGAGCCTCTCGATCCCCAGACCGCAGAAATCCGCCAGTTGGATCTCGTTCTCCGGCCCGTCGATTTTGTTGACGGCGTAAAATACGGGTTTGGATATCGGCCGCAGCCGGGCCACGATGTCCCGGTCGAAAGGCGAAAGACCCTGGCGCCCGTCCATCAGGAAAATAATGGCGTCGGCATCCTCGATGGCCAGGTTCACCTGGTCGGAAATCTGCCCGGCCAGGTCGTCTGCGCCGCCAAACCCGCCGGTGTCGACCAGGCTGAACTCGGTATCGTCCCATCGCGCTTCCCCGAAGTGCCGGTCACGGGTCAAACCGGGAAAATCGGACACCAGGGCGTCCCTGGTGCGCGTCACACGATTGAAAAAGGTGGACTTGCCCACATTGGGGCGCCCGACGATGGCGACGATCGGTTTCATTTCTTAGAGGATAGCTCCGGTCCGCGTTGCGGTGCGATGAAAGGGAAAAGGAATAAAACGCGCGGATTGTACTCTGCCGCACCGGCATGGTCAATGCAGAATTTGGCTGAGAAAAAGCCGGGTGCGATCGTGTTGGGGGTTGTCGAAAAACTCCCCGGGCGTGTTGGATTCCACGATCTGACCGTAGTCCATGAAAAGGACCCGGTGGGCGACGCTCTTGGCAAACCCCATTTCGTGGGTGACCACGATCATCGTCATCCCTTCCCGGGCCAGTTCGATCATGACATCCAGCACCTCCTTGATCATCTCCGGGTCGAGGGCCGAGGTGGGCTCGTCGAAGAGCATCACCTTGGGGGCCATGCACAGGCTGCGGGCGATGGCCACCCGCTGCTGCTGCCCGCCGGAGAGCTGGCCGGGATATTTTTTAGCCTGTTCGGCGATCTGGACCTTTTCGAGCGTGTGCATGGCTTCTTCCTCAGCTTGCCGGCGCGGGACCTTGCGCACCCACATCGGGCCGAGGGTCAGGTTGTCGAGAATCGTCAGGTGCGGAAACAGGTTGAAATGCTGGAAAACCATGCCGACCTCGGCCCGTATCTTCTCGATATTCTTGATGTTGTTGGTCAGCTCGATTCCATCCACGACGATCCGGCCCTTCTGGTGCTCTTCGAGGCGGTTGATGCAGCGAATCAGCGTGGACTTGCCCGACCCCGAGGGGCCGCAGATGACGATGCGTTCCTTGCGGGCGACCTTGAGGTTGATGTCGCGCAGAACGTGAAACTCGCCGAACCACTTGTGCATGCCGATGATGTCGATGATGGGCTCGTCGGGTGCCGTCCGGTCGCCGGCTTCCGGTGCGTACTGTTGCTGATTCATAGGTGAATTGATCCTGTAAACCTTCGGCTATGCTGATTATCGAGCCACGATCATAGCACCTGGCTCATATGAATACCAAGTGGCTCACCGCCCCGTGCCCAGCTGGCGCTCCAGCTTGCGACTGAAATTGGACATGTAAAAACAACAGACGAAATAAATCAGGGCCAGGAAAATGTAGGCTTCGGCGGAATACCCCATCCAGCGCGGGTCGCCCAGGACCGACTGGGTCGTTTTGAGCAGGTCGTAAAGGGCGATGATCACCACCAGCGAGGTGTCCTTGAAGGCGGAAATCAGGATGCTGACCGAGGGTGGAATGACGATCTTGAGCGCCTGCGGCAAGATGACCAGGCGCATGGTCTGGTAGTAGTTCAGCCCCATCGATTCGGCGGCCTCGTACTGGCCCTTGGGCATGCCCTGCAGTCCGCCGCGCACCACCTCGGCGATATAGGCGGCGGTAAACAGAATGATGGCCACCTGGGCCCTCAAGATCTTGTTGATCGTGACCCCTTCGGGCAAAAACAGGGGGAAAACCACCGAAGACATGAACAGCAGGCTGATCAGGGGCACCCCCCGTATCAGCTCGATGTAAACGACACTGAGCGTTTTTACCGCCGGCATGCGGGACTGCCGCCCGAGGGCGAGCAGGATGCCGAGCGGATAGGCCGCCGTCAATCCGAAGACCGCCAGGAGAAGGGTCAGCGGCAGGCCGCCCCATTTGGTCGTCTCCACCGGCGTCAGGCCGAAAATACCGCCGCGCATGAACACGCCCATGCCGACCAGGCCGGCGAACCATAGATAAATCAGGTGTTTCTTCCAGTTGCCGCGATACTGGCTGTAAATCAGCAGGCTCACCAGCAGGGCCACGGCGATGGCCGGTCGCCACTGTTCACCGTAAGGGTAGAACCCAAAAAGGATGAAGCGGATGTTGGCCGGTATAACGGACCAGCAGGCCCCATCGATCGCCTGGCACTCCTGTCCGGTGGAGGTCCACAGGCTGTCGACGAAGGCCCAGCGGACAAATGGCGGAACGACGCGCCAGAGGAGGTACACGGTCGCCATTGTCAGCGCTGAATTATACCAGGTGCTGAACAGGTTGGCCCGCAGCCAGCCCACCAGCCCGATGCGGGTGCGCGGCGGTTTGATATCGGTGGCCGGTGACGGCTGTAGGTGCTTGCGGTGCATCGGCGGCTCAGCGCTCCACGAGCTTCATTTTCTTGTTGTACCAGTTCATGAAAGCCGAGGTCGTCAGGCTGAAAAAGAGATACACGGTCATGATGAGCGCCACCCCCTCGATCGCCTGACCCGTCTGGTTGATGGTGGTCCCGGCGACCGAAACGAAGTCGGGATACCCGATCGCCACCGCCAACGAGCTGTTTTTCATCAAGTTGAGCATCTGGCTGGTCAACGGCGGGATGATGACGCGCAGGGCCTGGGGCAAAATAACCAGGTTCAGGACCTGCCCGGGTTTCAACCCGATGGAAGCGGCGGCTTCGGTCTGGCCTTTTCCGACCGACTGGATGCCGGCGCGCACGATCTCGGCCACGAAGGCCGCCGTGTAGAGCACGAGCCCCAGCAGCACGGCGGTGAATTCAGGACTGACGGTGACCCCACCCTGAAAATTGAACCCGCTCAAGACCGGCAGATTCATCGCGGTCGGCGCCCCGGCGGCCCACCAGGCGATCAGCGGCAGGCCGATCACGAGTCCGGCCGACACCTTGAAGACCGGAAATATCCGGCCGGTGTCGTCCTGGCGCCGGCGGGCCCAGCGCCGCAGCAGAAAAACCGCCAGACAGGCCAGCAGAAAGGCCACGGCCGCGAGCGCGTAAGCCGGATGGGGAGCCGGGATGCCGAAGACCAGGCCGCGATTGCACAAAAACACGCCCCTGAACAGCTCTATCGCCTGCCGCGGCGACGGCAGGATTTCGTAAAAAAATGCATACCAGAAAAACAACTGCAGCAGGATGGGGATGTCCTGAAAGATCTCGATGTAAATGGCGGCCATCCGCGACACCAGCCAGTTGGTGGAAAGCCGTGCGATGCCGATGAAGGTCCCGAGGACCAGGGTCAGAAGGATGCCGATGAACGAAACCAGCAGGGTATTGAGCGCACCGACCAGAAGGGCCTTCAAATAGGTGTCGGCCGCGGAGTATGAGATCAGGGATTCGCCGATTTCAAAGGACGACTGTTTTTCCAGGAAGCCGAACCCGGTGGCAATCGCCTGTCGTTCGAGGTTGGCCAGCGTATTCGATACCAGGTAATACGCCAGCAATCCCACCATTGCCAATACACCGATCTGGAAAATAACCGCCCGGATCCGGGGATCATACCAAATGGGGGCCTTCGGCGACGCTGCGGTGCCGGAATAAGACATGTCGTTCTGCGGCATCGGCTGATCCGTAAGGCAAAGACCGGCGGAGCGCCGTTTTTATGCGACGCTCCGCCCGGGTTGCAGACTGCTTTTATTTGAACGGGGGGGTATACATGATCCCGCCCTTGTTCCACAGGGCGTTCAGACCGCGCTCGATTTTCAGCGGCGTATCCTTGCCCACATTGCGTTCGAACACCTCACCGTAGTTGCCGACCATCTTGACGATGTTGTAGGCCCATTTTTCGTCCAGCCCCAGCGCTTCGCCGTTGCCGGGGTTCACACCCAGAAAACGCTGGACCTGCGGATCGCCGCTCTTCAGCATCTCGTCGACATTCTTGGAGGTGATGCCGAGAAATTCGGCCTCGATCATGGCCATGGTCGCGAAGTTCACGACGTCGTACCACTGGTCGTCGCCGTGGCGCACCGCCGGGGCCAGCGGCTCACGGGAAATGATTTCCGGCAGGATGATGTAATCGTCCGGGTTGGGGGCCACGGCCCGCGTGCCGGCCAACTGGGAAGCGTCCGAGGTCAGGGTGTCGCAACGGCCGGCGAAAAAGGCTTTGGCCAGCTCGGGCGTGCTTTCGATCACTACCGGCTTCATGGTCATGTTGTTGGCCCTGAAGAAATCGGCCACGTTCAACTCGGTGGTGGTTCCCGGCAGGACGCAGACCGTCGCACCGTCGAGTTCCTTGGCGCTCTTCACGCCCAGCTTTTTCGGCACCAGGAAACCCTGCCCGTCGTAGTAGTTGACATGCGCGAAGTTCAGGCCCAGAGAGGATTCACGGGTAAGGGTCTGGGTCGCATTGCGCGTCAGCACATCCACTTCACCGGACTGCAGGGCCGTAAAACGGGTCTTGGCGGTCAAAGGGATAAACTTAACCTTGTCCGGAGAGCCGAAAACCGCTACGGCCACCGCGCGCGCCGTGTCGACATCCAGCCCGCGCCAGACGCCCTTCTCATCCGGCTTTGAAAACCCGAACAGCCCTTCGTTGACCCCGGCCGCAACGTGGCCCTTGGCCTTGACGTCGGCCAGCGTGCCCGCACAAACGAAACCGGCCGAAAACACGATGGCCATAACGGCCGCCACCACACCAAATTTAGCTCCCTTCATTTTCGCTCCTCTCCTTTTGAAGATTCAAATCAGGTCTTCCGACACACAATCGAGGTGACATTTATTTGCGCCGGATATGGTGACAAGAAAACCATCCACCATCGCCTCGCAGGTCACCAGGCCCTAAACGACATCATTATCTATGCCGACCCGTCGAACAAGGTCAATAAGAAAATAATTCCGGCTGCCGCATTGAAAACACTTGATTTACATTGCGATACGGATATATAGGGGTCGATAAGGGGCGTTGTTTCATGTCAATTCAATCGCACCGAAGGCTTGACAAGGTGGTTAGGTTGATATAAACGGATGCCAAAAAGCGTCCGGACGATGCGGATATGCACCATTTACGCTTGGAAGAGGACTGAATCGGTGACCAAGTTCCGTTCGACAACTCCTGCGGAAATAAACATCGACCCCTGGTCGGTGCGCTCACCCTTTGACCGCCGTAACGGCACGGCCGACCGTCGGCAACAGCCAACCTCTTTACCCGGGGTGGCATTTGCCGGCCGGGACCGGCGCAAAAAAGAAGACCGGCGGTGTCCAGCTGAACGCCGCGAGGGCTGGCTGCGCATCAACCGCTGGCAGAGCGTTTCCGTTTTTGACAAATAACGCCCCCCGCGTTTACCCACCATGACCCGCTGCTCAATTCCCGAAGCGGTACGCCTTGGTTTTAACACGCCGGCGAAATTTTGTGCCGAGGCTGCGGCGCACGTTTTCATGCAGGGCCATCGATTTGGCGTGAATGACGGTGTAGCCGTATTTCACATTTTTTTCGATGAGATCGGTGCTGTTCCTAAAGCTTGACTTCAGCTTGTAACCATTGGCGGTCATCTTGCGGAAGAGATTGATCTCCTTGCCGATGACCTTGCTTCTTTTTTTCTTGACGGCCTCGAGAAACGCCCGGCGCTGGGGTCGGCAGTCGGCATAGGTGACGACCCGGCCCATGTGGTTGAGCAGATGGCCGTCGCTGCCGCCGGTGATGGCCTTGTCGAGATTGAACCCCAGCAAGGCGCATTTGAGATTCTGCTTCTTCAGGTTGCCCGAATTGATCACCTCCACCCCGTCGACCATTTTAAACAGCTCCTGCCGCCGTTGCTCCGGGAAATACGTGCTGCACACCCCGGTGTATACCGCACAGCTGGGATGGGGAAAGATGACGACCGATCGGTAACGGCGGGCCCGCAGGATGATGTCTTCCATTCTCAAGCTCGTCGAACTCATGATGTCGGGGCCCATGCACGGCCGGATCTCGCGTGCGTAAAATTGCTTCAGGCTTTTAATGTCATAAAAATAAACGATGATATGCGCCCCTTCCAGCGAAGTGACCTCGATGCCGGGAATGCTGAGAATATCCTTGTACGCATCGATTTCAACCGCGCCGTCGATGGCGTTGTGATCCGTTATCGCAATGCCGATGTTCAGTTCGCGGGCATAGCGCGCGATCTGCTCGATCGAATTGGACCCGTCGGAATGACGGCTGTGGAAGTGCAGATCCACTACCGTGAAATTCTTGGTCATTTCTGCCAGATCCGGTTTTTCGAAACGAATTCGCTGGGTGTTGTCGCAGACGGCGCTGATCATCGGGCTCGGCCCTTTCACTGAGGTTCAAGTCGCGGGTATAACTCAGAATACGTGTGCCGGCGGTCAGGAGGGGCATCCTTATAAATGGCTGATATTCTATAGCAAATTACTTCCGTTTGTCAAATGTTGTTTTGGGCGGCCGCCGGCGGATCCCGGAACTGGAATCTTGACGCAGCCCGCGCAGGTTGTTATAAATTACCGATCCTGGAACAAAACAGTTCAGCGGCAAACCGATCCGCCACCGGGTATGGATGATGACAGCGAAAAAAGGTTCGGCCGCCGGGATCGAGGCCGGCGGGAAAAAAAGCGCGGACAAAAACGGCCGCTATCGCATGACGCGCCAGCGTGAAGTGATTCTTGAAGAAATTCGCTCAGCCAAGGCTCACCCCAGCGCTGACGAGGTCTACGACATGGTCCGCAAGAAACTGCCCCGCATCAGTCTCGGCACGGTCTATCGCAATCTGGATATTTTATCCGAGCTGGGTGAAATCCAGAAGCTCGAACTCGGCGGCGACATCAAACGGTTCGACTGGAACCCGAAAAGGCACTACCATATCCGCTGCCTTCAATGCGGCCGCGTGGACAACGTCCCGGTGGCCCCGTTGAATCAAATCGAAGATGAGCTTTACGGCACCACCGTCTACACCATCTTCGGCCACCGCCTGGTCTTCGAAGGCCTCTGCCCGCAATGCACCCGCGCCGCCCAATCATCCGGCGCAGACCTGCCCACTCCGCCGTGAGACGATCGCCGACCGGACAGGTACGGAAACGGTCGATTTGATTAGAAGTCCAGGCGCTTTTTTGATTGCGCGATGATCCCTACGAGTTGGCCGACTTTGGACGCCGGCCTGGCACCGGCGAGGCGCTCGAACTCCGCGGAGTCCAAGGTGTCCGCCAAATAGCGTCGGACATCGAAGACCTCCCACCAGCAGTCGATGATTTTGGCGCAAGCCCGCCTTTCCTCCTCGCAGGACGTGCAGTAAAAAAAGGCGACCGGGCCCCCCAGGCGGGGGCACCGGCGCACGAGCCGTTTTTCGTCCTCACTCATGTCGTGTCGCGTCTCCGGGCTGAGCGTTACCGGCTTTTAAGGTGTTGCGGCTTGGGGTATTTGGCCAGAATTTCAGTATAGCGATCTTTTTCCGCATCGCTGAGGACCAGGTCCTTAAGCTCACCCGAAAAATACTTGTCATACGACCCCAAGTCGATCAACCCGTGTCCGCTCCAGTTGAACAGGATCACTGTTTCCCGGCCCTCTTCCCGGGCTTTTCGGGCTTCATCGACCACGTTGGCCAGCGCGTGATTGGTTTCCGGCGCTGGAATGAGGCCCTCGGTGCGGGCGAACAGCACGCCGGCCTCGAAGGCGGCCAGTTGCTCGACCGACTTGGGTTCCAGCAGCCCTTCATCGACCAGTTGGCTGACGGTGGGGGCCATACCGTGATAGCGCAGGCCGCCCGCGTGAATGGGCGCCGGCACGAAGGTGTGTCCCAGGCTGTGCATGGGCAGCAGAGGCGTGTAGCCGGCAACGTCGCCATGGTCGTAAGCGAAAGGCGCCCGCGTCAATGTCGGACAGGCGGCCGGTTCGACCGGGTAGATGGCGATGTCCCTGCCGTTTAATTTATCACAGACGAAGGGATAGGAAATGCCGGCGAAATTGCTGCCGCCGCCCGCGCAGCCGATGATGATATTCGGATACTCGCCGATCTTTTCGAGCTGCTTCTTGGCTTCCAGACCGATAATGGTCTGGTGGAGCATCACGAAGTTCAGGACGCTGCCCAGGGAATACCGGGTCTGGCCGGAGGTGTCGCCGACGGCCGCCTCGACCGCTTCGCTGATAGCGATGCCCAGGCTGCCCGGCGTGTCGGGATTTTTTTCGAGAATGTCGCGGCCGGCCTTGGTGGTTGTACTGGGGCTGGCCAGGCATTCAGCCCCCCAGGCGGTCATCATCGATTTGCGGTAGGGTTTCTGGTCGAAGCTGACGCGGACCATGTACACCTTGCAGCCCAGGCCGAACTGCGAGCAGGCGAAGGCCAGGGCGCTGCCCCATTGGCCGGCTCCGGTCTCGGTGGTCAGGCGTTTGATACCGAAGACCTTGTTGTAGAAAGCTTGGGGAACGGCGGTGTTGGGTTTGTGGCTGCCCGGCGGACTGACGCCTTCGTTTTTAAAATAGATGCGCGCCGGGGTGTCCAGGGCCTTTTCCAGGGCATAGGCACGGACCAGCGGCGACGGGCGCCAGATGCGGTAGACGTCGAGAACCTCTTCAGGAATGTCGATCCAGCGCTCGCTGCTCACCTCCTGCTCGATCAGGTTCATGGGAAAAACCGGCGCGAGCTGCTCCGGGCCGATCGGCTTGCCGTCCGGGCCGAGCGGCGGGTTCATTTTGATATCCGCCAGGATATTGTACCACTGTCTCGGCATCTCGTCTTCCGAAAGCAGGACCTTCTTGATTTCCATTTCTTCTTTCCTCCTTTTCAAATCAGGATCTTTAGCAAACCGATGAGTATTTCATCCAACCGACGGGAACTATCATTCGATTACTTAAACTATCACTTTGATTAATTGGCTCACACCATTGCCGGACAGGCCGTTGCCATTCTTAAATTGTACCGGCCCCACCCAAGGCCATCCCGGAAAATTTTCTCGCTTCCACCCCCTTATTTTGCATCGGCCCCGAGACGAACCGATTCCGACAGGCTAATGGGCTTCTCGGCCAGAGCCGTTTTAAAGGGCACTGGCTTGAAGGCGTTTTAAAATCCGGCTGTCGCTGGCGCGCTCGATGTCATCAAGCGCGAAGTCGATCACCGCTTCGAGCAGCGCCGACTTGTTTTCGACCGGCTGCCCCTGCAGCTTCAATTCATAAAAATTACGGTTGAACCGCTCCAATATTCTGGCCGAAAGGTAGAAGCCGGCCTTGCGTTTTTCCGGCACGGCCCCTTTTCCGTCGTCGAAACGCGGTTTTGGTACATCCCCGATGGCAGCATTGACGGGATCGAAGGGGTTTTCCTCAAAAAATTCAGGCGATTTTCTGGTCTTCCTGGCCATCGTTGTGAACCCTCCATAGCAGTTTGCCATAGTCTTCGGCGCTGCCCGCGCTGGGGCGGTATTCAAAAATCGTCCGGCCCTTGACCGCCGCCTCCGACAGCCGAACGTTGTACCGGATTGGATCGCAGATCTGTTTGTGGAACAACCGCCGGAGCTGGCGCAGGATGTCGAAACTGTGGCGGGTGCGCTGATCGAACATGGTCGGCAGGATGTATTTCAGCTGCAGTTCCAGGTTCAACCGCTGGGCGGACATCAAATACCCGAAAAAAGTCTTCAGCCCTTCCAGGGCGGGGCCTTGAAGCGCGACTGGGCAGAGCACCTCCGATACCGCCATCAGGATGTTGACGCTCAAAACGTCCCAACCCGGTGAGCAGTCGAAGATCAGGTAGTCCAGGGATCCTTCCTTGGGCACCAGGGCACCCGCCAGCACCCCCTGACGCACCGTTCGCGGCTGCTCGCCGAGCCAGTGTTTCAATTCCACCAGTTTGATGCCGCCGCCCAGCAGCCACAGGTTCTTGCGACAGGGGCACAGCGTCTCTTTTTTGGTGACGGGTTGTCCGGTTTCTTCGCAACCGGTAATAAACTCGTAGAGCCCGAAACGCGGGCTGACACCCAAAAACTTGGCCGCCTGCCCCTGGGTGTCGCCGTCAACCAGCAATACCCTGAACCCCTCCCGGGCCAGCCCGAAGGCCAGATTGACGGCGGTGGTCGTTTTACCGACACCGCCCTTGGCCATAGCAACGGCAATCCTGCGCATGGTCGATTCCTTGACGCTTCAGTTGGATTCTTTTCTTGCATTCTTCCATTAGTAAAATCCGCCCCCACAATCAACCTGTTTTTTTAGCATTTTCCGCCGCCCGGCGTTATCCGCCGCGCGACCCATCGATAGAGGCTTGACATTTCGCCGCCGACATCCCATGATTCGGCCCTGCCGGTTGGGACAGAACCTTTCCTTAAACATTCGGAGCCCTTTTGACCACCACGGGAGATTGCCATGCTGACCCTTGAAGAACTCAAAAAAGACCGCGACCTGATCGACGAGATCAACTGGGACATGACGCCGGAAGAAGCCGTGCGGCTTTACCTCGAATGGGGCAACAACTGGGCCCGCGGCGACGGCTACGTGATTCGATCTAAAGGCGATTTCACGCACTATTTCGTCGTCAACTGCTGGTCCAAACCATACAACATCTATTTGATCCGCCGAAATTCCGACGAGGCCGCCGAGTTGGCCAAATTCGAATTGCCGGAAAAGTTCCAGAAACCGGTCTGCGAACTGAAAGGCGTGTATGCCATCGAAGGCGAGGTTAAGAAGTGGTTGAAGGCGGAACTGGGCGTAGCTTGAGACATCCCCATTTCTGTTCAAGTTTCAAGCAGACGGTTTCCACCATGCACAAAATCGTGACGATCGGCGGCGGCAGCGGTCAATATGCATTGCTGGCCGGCCTCAGAGACCTCGAATCGCTTGACATCACGGCGGTCGTCTCCATGGTGGACAGCGGCGGCAGCACGGGCCGCCTGCGGGACGAGCTGGGCATCCTGCCGCCGGGAGACGCATTGAAGTGCATCCTGGCCCTGTCCCCGCACCGCGACATCGCCCGCACCATCTTCCTGAAACGCTTTACCGCCGACCGGCGCCTGGCCGGCCACAATGCCGGCAACATGCTGATCACGATGCTCTCGCGCTACACGGGCAGTTTCCCTTCCGGCATCCACGCCCTGGCCGAAATCCTGGATGTCCGCGGCCACATCCTGCCGGTCACCATCGACAAGGCGACCCTGGTGGCGGAACTGACCGACGGCACCCGTATCTATGGTGAAACCGCCATCGACCTGCCGCGCGGCACCCAGCGAGAAAAAATCCGCGATGTCTTTCTAGTTCCGCACCACAGCGACACCATCAGCGTCTATCCGCCCGTGCTGAAAGCGATACGGCAGGCCGACATGATCGTGATCGGTCCCGGCGATCTGTTCACCAGTATCGTCCCGAGCCTCATCGTCAAAGGGGTCAAGGAGGGCCTGCAGAAAATCAGGGCGCCGGTTTTATTTATCCTCAACATCATGACCAAGTTCGGCGAGACCCATCAGTTTACCGGGCGCGATTTCGTCAACACCCTCGAAGAGGCCATCGACAGGCCGCTGGACGGCATCATCTACAACAGCCGCAAGCCCGGTGCGGAACTGCTGCAGCGCTACCACGAGCAGAAGGCGGAATATGTCGAACTCGACAACTGGGACGGCTGGTGGGACGAGCGCACAGTGCATGCGCTCGATCTGCTTGAAGACACGGCCGGCATCGTGCGGCACGACAGCCGCAAACTGGCGGCGCTGATCAGAGACCTGATCAGGGACGCATGCCGAAGCGCAGCCACTTGAAATCGTTTTGCAGCTGCGCGGATATGTTTTTGCCGACTCTTCCCATGAAGATATTTTCCGGCCGGAGGCCGATGTTCGGCTCGTTGGTCTGAAGCTCCACGAAACCAAACGGTTCGAAAAGCCTGATCAGCATTCGGCGGTACTGCTGGGCCGTTTTCCTGGTGCCGTCCAAGTCCCAGGTCCAGGAATAGCCGACCATGTAAACGATCTTGTCCTCCACCGATGGATGGCGCAGCAGCATCGAAAGGATGCTTTTGGCCAGGCCCCCGGAGCGCCAGTCGCGGCAGGTCTCGATCGCCTTGACCTCCATCATGACCCGCGGCCCGAGTTCGGCCCAGCGTTCCCCTGCGTCCGGATAGGCCAGGACCCCGAAGCCGACGATCAGGCTGCCGTCCGTCAGGGCCAGGGTGATATTGGCATCGGGCTGGTCGGCAATGTCTTCGAGGCTCTGCCGCCGGGTATAAAGGGACCGGAACTGGGCATAGCTGCTGAACTGCGGGCTCAGGACAGCCTGCCGTATTTCTGCGGCGCTGCAAAAGGACCGGATGGTCGCGGTCCCCATGGCCGTGGTCAGCTGACGCTCTTCCTGCCGTGGATCTGGCATAAATTTACCGTTAAAAATCGCCCCAGGTGCGGTGCAGCCGCTTGACCATGATCTGAAGATCGTAGCGGGTCCCACGCGGGCTCTTGACGTACTCGGGCAGCACCGCCACCTTGAAAAAATCGAGCTTGCGGGCGGCATCGATCGCCGCATCCTCGATGCCGACCACGAAATCGGCGCGGATGTCGTCCAGGCCCTGGTCCATGCCCAATTGGATGAGATCGAGCAAAATCCAGGTCCCCAGGCGCTTGTGACGGAACTCCGGCATGACGGCGACCCGCAACCGGCCGACATGCCGGGTGCAGCCGAAGCCGCGCATCAGCAGGCTGGCATGCGCCACGATCCGCTCGCCGACAAGCGCCACCATCGATATGACATTGCCCTTGCCGCTGGAGGCGATCATGCGGTGAACGACATCCGGGTTCATGACGTCGTGGCGCATGAACCAGCGGTCTTTTTCGGGCAAAGTAGCATACAATCCCCGCAATTTCGGCTCGTCCTGAACTTCAAGCGGACGAATGATCGCCTCGGTTTTATCTTTGAGCATGACCTCTTTCGGATACCGCACCGGATAACCCTCCTTGTTCATGGCTCGTGAGTCGCGGTTTCGGGGTGACGGCGGTCCAAATCACCGACAGTGTTCCCGGACGAACCGCTCAGACAGTTTCGCGCTTCAAGTTTCCAGTGATGGTTCAAAGATTCACTTTTTTAGTTTCAAGTTTCAATTTCGGAAACTTGTAAACAGGACTTCGAAACCGATCCGATACCGACAATTGAATCTATGAACCGTTGAACCTTACCCCCGAATCCAAGATCCTCTCCCTCTACAAGGGCCGCGAGAACCTGTCAAGACCGCAAAACCGCCGCCATTCAAAGCCAATTTCCGCCTTCCGACCGTGGGGCCGAAACACATATCGCCGCGGTCCTGAAGGGCGGACACATTTTTTTCTTGACTTGATGGGAGCGTAGCTAATAAATAGCTATAAAGTAACGTTTTGTTATCGTCTGAATCCTGTTTAGAAAGTTAAAGCGGCACTTGTGATTGTTAACCTCGATACCACCAGCACAAAAGGAGATGCCTGATGGCCGATCTGAACTGGTTACCGCGGGAGTCCGGCAGCAAAGACCATTTTCTGTGGGGCGATGAACACTTTTCGAAAGAGGCGCCCGGCGTCCTGTTTGAAAAAAAACCGATTCGCGACCCAAAGGGCCAACCGGTCGAGGGCCTTTACTCCGCCTGGATCACCCTGAACAACCCCAAGCAGTACAATTCATACACCACGGAAATGGTCAAAGGCATCATCGCCGGTTTTCAGCGCGCCTCGGCCGATCATTCGGTGGTCGCCGCCATCTTCACCGCCGTCGGCGACAAGGCTTTCTGCACCGGCGGCAACACCAAGGAATATGCCGAATACTATTCCGGTCGCCCCAATGAATACGGCGCCTACATGGACCTTTTCAACGCCATGGTCGACGGCATCCTGGGCTGCAAGAAACCGACCATCTGCCGGGTCAACGGCATGCGCGTGGCCGGCGGCCAGGAGATCGGCATGGCCTGCGACACCACCCTGGCCAGCGACCTGGCGATTTTCGGCCAGGCGGGCCCGCGGCACGGCTCGGCCCCGGACGGCGGCAGCAGCGATTTTCTGCCCTGGATGCTGCCCATGGAGCTGGCCATGTGGAACTGCGTTTCCTGCGA
>JBAPWQ010000519.1:0-2056 GCA_049283795.1 Desulfobacterales bacterium
GCCCAGGAAGGGGTCCGACAAATCTTTTTTGGCGTTGGAGGTGATGATGATAACCGGGCGGGTGCGGGCCTGAACGGTCTTGTCGATTTCGATGATGTCGAATTCCATCTGATCGAGCACATCGAGCATGTCATCCTGAAAATCGGTGTCGGCCTTGTCGATTTCATCGATCAGCAGGACCGTGCGCCGGTCGGCGGTGAAGGCCTGGCCGATTTTCCCCATCCGAATGTAGTCTTCGATATCGCTCACGTTGCGGCTCGAATCTCCGAAGCGGCTGTCGTTGAGCCGCGTCAGCGTGTCGTACTGGTAGAGCGCATCGATGAGTTTCATGCTCGACTTGACGTTGAGGACCACCAGCGGCATCTTCAGGCTTTCGGCGATGGCGTGGGCCAGCATCGTCTTGCCGGTGCCTGGTTCCCCTTTGAGCAGCAGCGGCATTTCGAGCGCCATGGAAATATTGATGATACTGGCCAGCTCGTCATCGAGAACGTAGCGGGTGGCGCCCGTGAAATGGGCCGAATCTCTTTTTTCAGACATGGAATACCTCACGTGATAAATTCATAGTTGCCTTTAAGTATTGCCTTTAATCGAAGGAGGCCCGCACCCGCTCCGAAACCGCGCGCGTGAGCCGCAGCACCTTTTCCGCCATATCGACCGGCAAGGTCCCGGCCCCGCAGCTGGGCGTGATCAGGGATTGTGAAAAAATACGTCGGCGGTCGATTCCCAGTTTCTCGATCCGCTCCACCTCCTGATACCATTTGTGCGTGAGAGCGGCCGCACTTTCGCGGGCGATATCGTTCTGATCCCCGGTGGGAACGATCCCCCAGGCCAGTATTTTCCCGGACGCGAAGAAACGGCGGATCAACTCGGGGTACAGAATAAACCGGTCAAAGAATGCATATGCATCAAAATTGACGATGTCGGTGGATGACTCCAGGATCAGGGACCAGTCGGTATTGGCGCAGACGTGGACCCCGGCGATGCCGCCGGCTCCGTGAACCGCGGCGATGACCTCGGCCAGGCACGCGGCGACGTCGTCCCGGGAAACACTGATAAATTCGGACGTGCCGAAACCCGCCAGGGCGGGCTCATCAAAAAATATGATGACCGGCCGCCCGGCCTCGCCCAGGCGGCGGACTTGCCAGACGGCCTTCTGGGCCAGCATCTTCACGGCCGCATCCCGCAGCTGGGGATTGTAGAATATGGCCTGGCGTTTTTCGTCGTGAACACCGGTGCAGAACGTGAAGGGTCCGGTCACCTGTCCCTTGACGGCCAGCGGCGCCTGCAGACGGGTCGCCAGGTGGTCCATCAGCACGGCGAATCCGGGGGCAACACCCGCGCCCAGGGCGAAGCGGGTCCGGTTGATATCGGCCCCGCCGTCGGTCACCGCCATGTACTCCTCGTAAAATGCCAGGACCTCGGCGTCGAAATCCGGTGCCGTCGTGTCGACAAAAAAACGGTTTCCATCGTTACAGACGCCCGGAAAACCCGGCAGAAACTGTTGCAGCATGCCTTCCCGGGCGAAAACCGGCAACTGGACCCACAACGGTATTTCCGGCGTATACCGGAAAACCAGTTCACCGGCGGCGGCATGATCTTTTAACGGGAGACTGCCGATCAGAAGCGACCGGCAGTCCGCCTCGAAGTGCTGTAGCATACCCCTCCCCGATCCTTCGCCCTGATCCTGTGCAAGGCCACAGATGTTCAACACCCGCAGCCTGATGTAAATGAAAACGAAAAAACTAACACGAAAGACTGCCTATGACAAGCTGATTCGGAAGCGAGTTCATCGACTTACAAAGACGGCCCGCACGTTTTTTCACACCTGTCGAACGGGGCGTCCGGTCGGACTCCCGCTTTAACGGCCTTGATTTGTATTGATTGACACGTCTACCGGCCGATGCTATAGATGAGGTGACTTTGAAGTTAATCGGTTTTGCTTATAAATTTAACGATTGCAAGCTCTTATTCATAAATCCTCCCCACTTGCATCCGGTGGTCACGCTCCGGAGGGCACCGGAAATCGGGTTCTTTAAACCTGTGACGATGTCGCTGC
>JBAPWQ010000520.1:0-5019 GCA_049283795.1 Desulfobacterales bacterium
CGCGTGGCCTTGTCCGAGGCATCGACATCCAGGCAGCCGGCCAGGAAATTGGGCTGGTTGGCGATGATGCCGATCGGCCGTCCGTTCAGGCGCGCGAAGCACACGATCATGTTCTTGGCAAAATACTGGTGCGGCTCGAAGAAATCACCCTTGTCGACGATGCTGCGGATCACGTCCTTCATGTCGTAGGACTGGTTGGGATTGTCCGGAATGAGGGTGTTCAGGGCCGGGTCGGTGCGCTTGGAACTGTCGCCGGTGTTGGTGACCGGGGGGTCTTCCATGTTGTTGGACGGCAGAAATGAGAGCAGGCGCTTGATCTGCTCGATCGCGTCCGCATCGTTTTCGCAGGCGAAATGGGCGACCCCGCTTTTTTCGTTGTGGGACATGGCGCCGCCGAGGGCCTCGAAGGTGATCTCCTCGCCGGTGACGGCCTTGATCACCTCCGGCCCCGTGATGAACATGTAACTGGTGTTCTTGACCATGAAAATAAAATCGGTCATGGCCGGGGAATAGACGGCACCGCCGGCCGTGGGACCCATGATGGCCGAGATCTGCGGGATGACGCCGGAGGCGACCGAATTGCGGTAGAAAATCTGGCCGTAACCGGACAGGGCATCGACGCCCTCCTGAATGCGCGCGCCGCCCGAATCGTTGAAGCCGACAAAGGGCACGCCGGCCTTGGCGGCCAGATCCATGACCTTGCAGATCTTGCGGGAGTGCATTTCACCGAGGCTGCCGGCCCGGGAAGTAAAGTCCTGCGAAAAGGCAAATACCGGCCGGCCGGCCACCAGACCGTGCCCGGTGATGACACCGTCGGAGGGAATCTCGACTTTTTCCATGCCGAAATTCACACAGCGGTGCTCCACGAACATGTCGATTTCGCGGAAAGTCCCCGCATCGAACAAGTGGTCGAGCCGCTCGCGGGCGGTCAGCTTGCCTTTTTCCTTGTGCTTGGCCACCGCCTTCTCGCCACCCATCTGCCGGACCTTTTTTTCCCGCTCTTTGAGATCCTTTATTTTATCTTCAACGACACCCATGCTTGCATTCCTTTCATCTCACCTGATTAATGCCCACCTGAAGTTACACCGACCGGTTTCTGAACAGAAACAGGCGACTTTCCGCAACCCCGAAAAATGACGCGGCGACAACATCAATCGAAACCGAAAACGACTCCGCCGAATCCGTCACGCCGCAGGGTAGATTGACGTCGATATTGCGGGAAAGACCCCTATCCAGAACGGTAGCTGATGAACTGATTGCTGAAAAAAGCGAAACGGGGCGATGTCACGTCCGTTTTAATCGTAAGAAAATACAAATTTTGACAATTCTACAAGAGGCACCGGTTGTCAAGAGAAAAAACCATGGTGCCCACCGGCGGCCGCACCGGAAACAGATGTCGCCGGTTCACGACCGCCGGTTATCGGCGGCTTGTTTTTTGTGACGAAGATCAGCCCTGCTTTTCGAGCACGCCGAGGACCCTGTCGGCCGATTCGGTCACCACCGTTCCGGGACCGAACACGGCGGCCGCACCGGCCTCGAAGAGGAAGGGATAGTCCTTGGGCGGAATCACGCCCCCGACGACGACCTTGATGTTTTCGCCTTCCGCTTTTTTCAGTTCTTCGATCAGCCGCGGCACCAGCGTCTTGTGACCGGCCGCCAGGCTCGAAACGCCCACCACGTGGACGTCGTTTTCGACCGCCATCATGGCCGCCTCTTCCGGCGTCTGGAACATGGGGCTGATGTCCACATCGAAGCCCATGTCGGCGTAGGCGGTGGCGATCACCTTGATGCCGCGGTCGTGGCCGTCCTGGCCCATCTTGGTCACCAGGATCCTGGGCCGCCGGCCCTCGCGCTCCTTGAACTGGTCGGTGCGTTTCTTGAGGGCCGCGAAAACCTCGCTGTCGCCGTATTCGGCCGCAAACACGCCTGAAATGCAGCGGGTGGTGGCCACGAACCGGCCGAACACGTTTTCCATGGCATCGGACACCTCGCCGACCGTGGCCCGCGCCCGCACGGCCTCGATGCAGGCTTCCAGGAGATTGCGGTCGGTTTCGGCCGCCTTGGTGACGGCCGCCAGGGCTTTTTTCGCGGCGGCATCGTCGCGCTTGGCGCGGGTTTCTTTCACCCTGGCCACCTGTTCGTCCCGCACGCTGGCCGGCACCTCCAGGATGTCCATCAACGGCTCGTCCTTGATTTTGTATTTGTTGACGCCGACGATCACGTCCAGGCCCTGGTCGATCCGGGCCTGCCGGCGGGCGGCCGCTTCTTCGACCCGCATTTTCGGCATGCCGGTCTCGATCGCCTTGGCCATGCCGCCCAGCTCCTCGACCTCGTCGATGATCTTGCCGGCCTCCTTGACGATTTCGGCGGTCAGCGCCTCGATGTAGTAGGAGCCGCCCAGAGGATCGATCACGTGGCAGACCTGGGATTCCTCCTGAATGATCAGCTGGGTGTTGCGGGCGATGCGGGCCGAGAAATCGGTCGGCAGGCCGACCGCCTCGTCGAACGAGTTGGTGTGCAGGGACTGCGTCCCGCCCAGGGCCGCCGCCAGCGCCTCCAGGGTCGTGCGGATGATGTTGTTGTAGGGGTCCTGTTCGGTCAGGCTCCAGCCGGAGGTCTGCACGTGGGTGCGCAGAATGGCGGAGCGCGGATTCTTGGGATTGAAGCGGTTGATGCGCTCGTACCAAAGAAAGCGCGCCGCCCGGAGCATGGCGATCTCCATGAAGAAATTCATCCCGACGCCGAAGAAAAACGAGAGCCGCGGTGCGAAGGTGTCGATGTCCAGGCCGGCCTTGAGCGCCGCGCGCACGTATTCCAGGCCGTCGGCCAGGGTGAAGGCGCACTGCAGGACCGAGTCGGCCCCGGCCTCCATCATGTGGTAGCCGCTGATGCTCACGGTGTTGAACTTGGGCATGTGCTGCGAGCAGTAGGCGATGATGTCGGAGACGATCCGCATGGACGGCTCGGGCGGGTAGATGTAGGTGTTGCGGGTCAAATATTCCTTGAGGATGTCGTTTTGAATCGTCCCGGTCAGCTGTTCCTGCTTGACCCCTTGCTCTTCGGCGGCCACGATGTAACCGGCCAGGATCGGCAAAACGGCGCCGTTCATGGTCATCGAGACGCTCATCTGATCGAGCGGGATCTGATCGAAGAGGATTTTCATGTCCTCGACCGAGTCGATGGCCACGCCGGCCTTGCCGACGTCACCGACCACGCGCGGGTGGTCCGAGTCGTAACCACGGTGGGTCGGCAGGTCGAAGGCCACCGACAGGCCCTTTTGCCCGGCCGCCAGGTTGCGGCGGTAAAAAGCGTTGGATTCCTTGGCCGTTGAAAACCCGGCATATTGCCGAATGGTCCAGGGGCGGCCGGCGTACATGGTCGCCATCGGCCCGCGCACATAGGGCGGAAACCCCGGCAGGGTGTTAGCCTGCGGCAGGCCGGCGATGTCCTCGGCCGTGTAGAGTGGCTCGACGGTGATACCTTCCGGGGTCTTCCAGTTCAGGCTCTCGACGGGTTTGCCCTTCATCTGTTTGGAGGCGAGTTCCTGCCATTTTTTCAAATCGGGATGTTCGGCCATAATACACTCCTTGATTGCGTTGAATTCAAAGTGACGGTATTCTAAAGTCGAGTCTGCATCTTTTCCATAATGGTTAAAAGAGTTTTTCATATAAGACTGCTGATAAGATGTCAATTTCTAACTTTATTCGCTTGAACTGGCAGAAAAGGGCCCATTTCCGAATCGGATCCTGATATGCGATCGAAAACCAAAATAACAGTTTACATCAACTCTGCTTTCGGGTCATGAAATTCGCTGGCGCTGAAAAAGCGGTCAAAATTGAATTTGTTGTACCAGGTCATGTATTCTTCTTCGGGGCGGGTCCTTTTTTCCAACTCATCCCACACCTCTTGCGGTAAATCCCATTCAGCAGAAGCCATGTTCTTTTCCAATTGATCGAGGTTTTTAACACCGATAATGACCGAGGTGACAAATTTCCGGCCCAATGGCCATCCAATGGCGAGCTTGGCCATGGGTATTCCTGATTTCCGGGAGACATCCGCGACGATTTCGGCGGTTTTATATCCTCGGGGATGCCAGAACCGGGGCCCGTCCACCGCTGTCCGAAAGGATGCGCGTGTGCCTTTTTCCGGTTCGTCTTGCCCCCGATATTTGCCGGTCAGCAGCCCGCCGCCGAGTGGACTGAAGCAGGTGATTCCAATGCCGGCATCAACGGCCGCCGGTATTGTTTCCCTTTCCAGTTCCCGGTGTATCAAGCTGTAGATGTATTGACCGGCCACCATTTTTTCCAGGGTGTGCTTTGCGGATACGCCTTGCGCTTTCGACAGCTGCCATCCAAAAAACATACTGGAACCGGTATAGCGGACCTTCCCCTGCCGCACGAGATCGTCCAAGGCCCGCAGGGTTTCGTCGAGGGTGGTTATCGGGTCGGGGACGTGGATGTGGTAAAGGTCGATGTAATCGGTCTTCAGTCGCCTGAGGCTCTTTTCACAAGCGGAGATGATCTGCTTGCGGTTGGCACCGAACTGAGTGATGGCCTGGCCTGTGGGAAGTGAAAATTTACTGGCGATGATGAGCCCGTCGCGGTTCAACTCGGGCATGAGATTTCCCACGATCTCCTCGGACCGTCCTGCGGCGTAGATATCGGCAATATCCAGGCAATTCCCCCCCGTATCGATATATTTCTTGATGATGGTTCGAGCTTCCTTTTCATCGCATCCCCAATCAGGGGCTCCGAAGGTCATTGTTCCGAGCGTAAGACGGGACATCAGCAGACCAGAAGATCCAAGATACCGATATTTCATTTGGGTCGCTCCATATTATAGTTTTTGATCGTGATCATTTTTACCTGATACCTTCTCTCCGTGTCCATCCAAAAATGAATCGAACACTCAGAAGTTCCTAAAAAAGATCGCGGATGGGTGCTCTCTATCGTTTAAAGCTTGGCCAGGTCTTGCTCCTTTTTTTCCAGGATCCAATTTTTTACTTCCATAAAGGGATAC
>JBAPWQ010000521.1:0-16647 GCA_049283795.1 Desulfobacterales bacterium
CTTCTATTAATTGGCAGAGTCTCAAAATGACGTAAAAACGCGCGGTGTTATTGCCGGGTGCCTGATTTCAGGACCTTGTCGATGGCCTTGTTGATATCGAGCGACGCCGCCGCCTGCCGGGGAGGAAATTCCTTGAAAGTTTCCAGGTGTTCGGTCAGCAAACCGATGGCCGGCTGCATCACCCAGGATTTGTGCATGATCTGGCGAAATCCGGTGACATCGTCATAGTGTTCGAAGGGGTCTTTCCTCAGGTTGAAGAGCATTCGGCTTGCCGGTTTGGGCGTGGACGACGCCGATAGACATCGAGAGCGCAAGGATCAGAGCGAGAACAATTTTCCAGCAGATGCCGGGTTTGAAATTTTTCATGACGACCTCCTCGATTATGAGGTTCTGGGGTATCTGGCAGTGGAGATAAAATCATTTAAATGGCCTCGTCCGGCAGAAAATACTCCTCTATCCCATGGTGCCCGCCGGCTGTTGCCCGTGGTCTTTCCTACATCTTGAACTGCAGGTTGAACCCGACGAAAACCTGCCATTCAGGCCAGGTGTCGCCATCATCGAAAACAGACACCTGGGGCTCGATAAAGATATTCATCACTACTTTTTCGGTAGGTATGACCTTGCCGATTCCGAGTCCGAGAGGGACGGTGTAAGTATCGTTGTCGAAATTATAGGCCCAGACCGGCGTGCTGCGCAGGTACCACCCCTCACCGAGTTGATACAGGGCGAAGTATTGGAACGCGGCCAGGTTCACGTCGTCGCGATCGTCATTGCCGGCAAAGCTTGCGGCCCAGGTGAGAAGATAGCCATATTGAAACTTCTTGGATGAGGCGTTGAACAAGACATTGGCGAATCCGGCCGACCATTTATCGGCGCCCAGCACATCCTCGGTGGCGGTTGGTGCATTGATCACCGGGCCTAAGCCAAAGCTTATGGCCGGGTTCCCGACGTCAAAAAGCATGGCGGCCAGCACATTGAGGTCACCGAGTCCGGTTTCCGTACTACCGTCGGCTCCGAAGGGGTAGCTGTTCACCGGCAAGGAGGCCCGCAGCAGCCAGTTGGTCTTGCCGAGTGAAAATGGCTGCGCGTATCTCAGCCAGAACTGGTTTCCATCTTCTTCAATGCCCGTAAATTCGCCGATGTAATAATTGTGAAGGCTCACGGCGATCATGTTGGCCAGCGGGTTGTTGGCCTGAGCGATCGCGTCGCTTTCGGCCGCCACTGCCGGCCCGGATAACACAACCAAAGTCAAACAACAGAAAAGCAGCGACGCAGTTAATTTAATCATAGCTCAAGAATCTCTTTTTCATATGGCACCCATCGTTAACGCAACATACGCCTTATTTTTTACGCGACAGAACCTTATTGTTTTCTATAAAGTGTTCCTGATAGGCAACGATACTGTCGACCGACCTTAGTTGACTACTTTAGAATCAGGTAAAGTGAAAGACTTGTCAAAGAACGCGGTTCGGTCGGGGCGTACAACCTGAAATAGACAAACCAGCCGTTTTGATCGACCGTTTTCATGAAATTGCTTTCCATTCGATTCAGGTTATTTGAGTTCAATGTCCACTTTATCGATCCGCCCGGTGAAGGCGAAGGGCGGCTTGTACGTGTACGAAACCGGGGAACCCGTGTCCACGCCCACCCCGAAGGTGTCGATGCCGAATCGCGCGGCCACTGTTTTCTCGATGCGGCCCTTGCCGACCTCTTTGTCGTTGACGTAGAGGGTGGCCGTCCCCCCCTTGCCGGCCCCATCGCCGTCATAGGCAAAATCCATTTTCACGACGGCCTTGCCGGGCGGCAGGGCTTCGCCGGAGGCAACGACATAGCGCTCGTCATCGAACCAGTTGTACTCGTAAACCAGCTTGCCCTCCCGGACGTACAGGGCATAGCCGGCCGAAAGACCGCCGGCGGCGACCAGCACGCCCTCACCGCCTTGTTCGGGCATCTCGATGCTGGCCGTGATGGTGTGGGACTTGTTCTTGGTGTTGGGTGCCGCGGTTTCCGCCAGACGCGAGGCTCCGGCAAAATAGGTGAAATGCGTGCGATCCGGATCCGAGCCGCCGGGCGCCGGCTTGGCCGATATCAACCGTCCGGTGCCGCGATCGTCGAGCGGATAGACATGATATTTCTCGGCCTCCCGGTCGAATAGTTCTTTCATCTGGGTGAGCTTTTCCGGGTGTTTTGCGGCCAGGTCGTCGGCCAGGCTGAAGTCCTCGTTCAATTTATAGAGTTCCCACTTGTCTTTATCCCAATTCCCGGGGGCGTAATCCTGGCGCCAGGGCAGGGTGTGCTGCGTGCAGGCATACCAGCCATCGTCATAGATGCCGCGGTTGCTGAATACCTCAAAATACTGCCGGGTCCGGACTTCCGGCGCTTCGGCGTTGGTGAAGGTGGAGAGAAACGATACGCCGTCCATCGGCTTTTGGTCGACACCGTTTACGACCTTCGGTGCCGGCAATCCGACCGCATCCAGGATCGTCGGCGTCACATCGATAACGTGCAGGAACTGGCTGCGCATTTTTTTATCCGGTTCGATACGCTCGGGCCAGACGACAACCAGCGGATTGCGGGTGCCGCCGAAGTGCGAGGCCACCTGTTTCACCCACGGGAAAGGCGCGTTGCCGGCCATGGCCCAGCCGACCGGATAGTGGGGTTCGGTCTCCGGATTGCCGATGTGATCGATCTTGGCCAGATTTTCCTCGATGGGGGTCTGAAATCCGCTGAGGCTCTTGACTTCGTTGATGGTGCCCTGCAAGCCGCCCTCGGATGACGCCCCGTTGTCACCGACGATGTAAAAAACCAGGGTGTTGCCGGCATCTGGCAGGGCGCGGATCGCGCCGAGCAAACGGCCGATTTCGTGGTCGGTAAAGGCGAAGAAACCGGCGTAGTTCTCCATGAGGCGGTTGTAAAAGCGCTTCTCGTCGGCCGAGAGGTCGCTCCATTGCGCCACGTCCTCGATGCGTGGGGCGAGTTTCGTGCCGGGTGGAACGATACCCATTTCAAGCTGGCGCTGCAGGACGATTTCGCGTTCCCGGTCCCAGCCATGATCGAATTTTCCCTTGAACTTGTTGCGCCACTCCGCTGTGACCTGGTGGGGCGCATGCATGGCGCCGGGGGCGAAATACATGAAAAAAGGCTTCTGCGGCGCGATCGACTTCGTGTATCGCACCCAGTTGATGGCCTTATCCGTCATGTCGGTCATGAAGTGATAGCCTTCTGCGGGCGATTTCGATGGTTCGACCGGCGTCGTGTTCTCGAAAAGCACTGGGTAATACTGATTGGTCTCACCGGCATGGAAACCATAGAAATAATCGAAACCCATGTGCGTCGGCCACCGGTCGAAGGGGCCGGCCACCGAAGTCTCCCAGTCCGGGGTATTGTGGTTCTTGCCGAACCAGGAGGTCGAATAGCCGTTCTCTCTCAAAATGGTGCCGATCGTCGCCGTGCTCTTGGGAATATTGGCGTTGTAGCTTGGAAAACCGGTGGCCCATTCGACCAGAAAGCCATACCCCGCATTGTGGTGGTTGCGCCCCGTCAGCAGCGCGGCGCGCGTCGGCGAACAGATCGCCGTGGTGTGGAAGCGGTTGTAGCGTATGCCCTGCGAGGCGAGCTTGTCGAGTTCGGGCGTGGGGATAGACCCGCCAAAGGTGCTGGTCTGGCCGAAACCGACGTCGTCAAGCATAATCACCACAACATTCGGTGCGCCCGCAGGCGGTGTCGGCAATTTCGGCCAGGCCTCCTTGGATTCTTTGTAGGTCTTGCCGACAACACCCGCGAAGGGCGGTTCGGGCAGCGGCAGGACGGAGCCCTTCCGGTCCTGCGCACGTGCCGGGACACTTATGATCAAAATAGCAAGAAAGAGGGTGACGAACTGCGCTCTCTTCATTTTGACTTCTCCTTGAAGTACGACAACAGAAGGTTTCAGTTTGGCGATTCGGGCGGCCCAGGGTGATTAAGAAAAAATGTGGGATGAGCGGCCGGTTCGGGGGTTAAAATACGGACTGAAAGTAGGAATCTGATCCGATAAGTCAAATAACAAAAATTTTTTAAAAAAGATCGGTTGCAGGCCGTGACGAACCATGGAGGTTTTTCGCGGCCAGCGTTATTTGAGGGAACCTGCTTTTCACGTTCGACGGGCTTTTTCCCGCCCCGGATTTGGTGTATGATCTCCGCCACGGCAGCGGTGCGGCCGCCACCCGGATCGTGGGTCGATATCCCGCGGGCCGATCGGAAAGCGCATGTCAGTGGCAGGTTTCAGGGAGGTGCGGAATGGAAAAATCGGGTCTCATCGTCCACGAGGCCTTGAAAAATATCTGCAACCGGTTGGTCATGAAACATCCCGAGGCCATTGGCATGGCCGTGATCGAACTGGACTGCGGCTGCGTCAACATCTGCGGGGTCTCCATCCGGGGCGAGCCCGTGGGATCGATGAAGACGGTCGTGAAGGGCCCCGTCTGCGACCGGTGCCTGACCTCGGAAGAGCGGATTTCCGACCGGATCGTCAATCAGAAAATGATCTGGCCGGGCGCGGAGAGCGAGCAGCCCGATAGGGACCTCAGGCTTTTCATCGGACAAAAAGTTTTCGGTGAAGACTATGTCGAATAGCCGCCGGCGGCCGGTTTGATCCCACCTCAGGATTGTTTAGCGCAGATGCACGCCGTTCGTAAAATAATCCACATCGACATGGACGCCTTCTACGCTTCGGTCGAGCAGCGCGACCGGCCCGAGTTGAAGGGCAAGCCGGTGATCGTGGGCGGCGACCCGCAGTCGCGCGGCGTGGTGGCGGCCTGTTCCTACGAGGCCCGCAAATACGGAATTCACTCGGCCATGGCCTCCGCGACGGCGCTCAGGCTCTGCCCGAGGGCGGCATTCATCCGGCCGCGGTTCGAGGTTTACAAGTTCGTGTCGTCCCAGATAAGGGCGATTTTCTGCGACTACACCGAGCTGGTGGAGCCGCTGTCCCTGGACGAGGCGTTTCTGGATGTGACCTGCAACCGCAAGAAGATGGATTCGGCCACCCTCATCGCCCTCGAAATCAAGCAAAGAATCTACGAGACGACCGGTCGGCTGACGGCGTCGGCGGGGGTGTCCTACAACAAGTTTCTGGCCAAGGTGGCGTCGGATGTCAACAAGCCCAACGGCATCAAGGTGATTCCGCCCGCGGCCGCCGACGAATTCATCGACCGGCTGCCGATCCGGAAATTTTTCGGGGTCGGCCGGGTGACCGAGGAAAAGATGCACGGCCTCGGCATCAAAACGGGTGCCGACCTCAAAAAATTTGAAAAGACGCGCTTGATGCAGTTGTTCGGCAAGGCCGGCGCCTATTACCACGACATCGCCCACGGCGTGGATGACAGGCCCGTCGATCCGAACCGCATCCGCAAATCGATCGGCAAGGAAACGACCCTGCCGGAGGACATCGACGATATCGACCGAATGGTCGAAATACTGGAAAACCTGTCTTTCAAGGTGGAAAATTCCCTTGCCAGGGGCGAGGCTAAAGGACGAACGGTCACCTTGAAGGTAAAGTTTCATGATTTCAGGAGCATCACCCGGAGCGTGACGCTCGATGAGCCACTGGAAAGCGCTGCGTCCATCATGCGTCACATCAAACCGCTGCTGCTGAAAACCGACGCGGGCCGCAGAAAGGTCCGGCTGTTAGGGATCACGGTCTCTCATTTCGATGCCAGGGATGCCTGCTGCGACCGCTGCGGTCAACTGCTGCTGCCCTTCCGGTTTCGGCACGACCCGTCGCTGGCATTCGAATCCGGCCTCTGGTGAACCCGACGGGTCGCTTTTCCGCCGCCGCACTGTCGGCCCTTGGTCGGTCTCCTTGCGCGGCCGGTCGTGTTCGGACGCATTACAGCAGGAGTTCGACGCCGACGCCCTTTTCGACTGCGCGCCGATACACCAAGGGAGCAACCGCCATATCATCCACGGCCAGGCCGAGATTGGCCGCGAAGGTCCTTTCCGCAGCCCCTTCACGTCCCGGTTTCCTGCCCACGACCAGTTCCCCCAAATCGGCATACACCGCCGGGCAGTTTCGAAAGTAGCCATTCTCCTTGTAATACTGGTATTGACCCAGCTGGTCGGTTGTCCATTTATCCGCTTGCTTCAGAGCGTTTCGAGACCAGAAAGAATCGAAATCGACCAGGGATGCAAAGGCCCCTTCATCCATCCAGCCCGACCTGATGGTTTCGTGTGGTTTTTTTTGAATGGGTCCACTGGTCACGACAATGTCGCAGCCCTTTACCGCGTCTCGAGGATCGGCGACAATTTCAGCGTCGAGACCGAGTGTATTTTCGGCGTAGTCAGCTAATTTTTCAGCCTGTTCGGGTCTCTTGTCGTATGCGCGCACTTTTTCGAGAGGAAAAAGAAGGGTCATCGCCTCCAGGTTTGTATGCCCCTGAACCCCGCAGGCCAGGATGCCGATCGTCGATGATTCCGGCCGGGCGAGATATTTTGCTGAAATAGCCGAGGCGGCAGCCGTTCTCATGGCGGTGATCCAGACGCAGTCCATGATGGAAATCGCCAAACCGGTTTCCGGATCGTTGATAACGATGAGCCCGGCGATGTAGGGGAGCCCCTTGGCCGGGTTGCCGGGAAACCCACTCACCCATTTGACGCCGGCCGAGTTCAGGGCGGGAATATAAGCCGGCATGGCATGAATGAAATTGTCGCCGCCCTGTCCGGGATGGATGCCCGGTTTCGGCGGCATTTCCACCCGTCCGCTGCCCAGCTCGAAAAAACCCTTCTCGACGGCTGGTATGATTTCGGACATGCTCAATCCAACCTTTTTCACGTCATCCTGGCCCAGATATAAAATTTTAGACGGTTCCATGGCATGCTTTCCTTATCTTTAAAAGATCTTCTGTGGTTCAATGACCTGCCCCTGTAAAGTCCCCTTGGTTGGGCCGTGAAATTTCCCGCCCTGCGGATTCTCCGGTACGACGGGACAAAGTCTGGTTTTCGCCTCCGTTCGGACCAGCGGCAAGGATAAACCACTATCGGTACTTATTTCAATAATAGCGGGCGTTTATTGTCGAGGAGGTTTTCGACAGGCCGCTTGCCCGACTGGTTTCTCTGGCAATACATTATAGTGCGAGGCCCGGCGTCAACCCTTTTTATAAATTTGCCTTTTGATCATCCATTCCTATTGTTTATAAATGCAAACTTTATCATAATCGATGCATGGAGGAGGCAAATGAAAACACTCTTCACTTTTCTGATGGTGTTCATGGTGTCGTCCACGGCGGCCGCCGCCGGCAAGCCGGTGGCTTACGAAGTAAATGGTGTACCTTACGAGGGGTATTATGCCGGGGCCGGCCCCAAGGCCCCCCTGATCTTGCTGATCCACGACTGGGACGGGTTGACCGATTATGAGATCAAACGGGCCGACATGCTGGCCGCGATGGGCTATACGGTGTTTGCCGCCGATTTGTTCGGCACCGGCGTCCGACCGACCAAGATGGAAGACAAACGCCAGCACACCGGCGAGCTGTACAAAGACCGAGATAAAATGCGCGCCATTATAAATGCGGCACTCGCCGCGGCCCGCTCCCAGGGGGCCGACACCGGCAATGCCGTGGCGATGGGCTACTGCTTCGGCGGTGCCGCCGTGCTGGAACTGGCCCGGTCGGGCGCCGATTTGAAGGGTTTTGTCACATTTCACGGCGGCTTGAGCACGCCCGAGGGGCAGGACTACTCGAAGACCAGAGGAAAACTGCTGATCCTGCACGGGACGGCGGATACGGCCATCACCATGCAAGATTTTGCCGCGCTGGCCGTGGCCCTCGAATCGCAGGGCGTTTCACACGAAATGATCACCTACGGCGGCGCACCGCACGCCTTCACCGTGTTTGACACCGACAGTTACCGGGCCGACGCGGACCGGAAGTCCTGGCAGCGCTTCACGGCTTTTTTAACCGAAACACTGAAGTAATCGAGGAGAGACCGATGCCGTTTAATCTGGAAAAATTCAAAACCGCCTACCAGAAATGGGTAAGCGAAAGTCTGCCGGAATATGAGGCGGGCAGGATGACGGAAATCGTCAAGCGCTATCCCTTCGTCGTTTCCGACGATATCCCCTGGACGCCCTACCGGGGCCGACCGTCAGAGCAGACCTTCGCCCTGGTGACCAGCGGCGGCCTCTTTTTAAAAGACAGCCAGCCGGCATTCGACGCCGTTTCCATTAATGGCGACCCCTCCTTGCGGGTAATTCCCAAATCCGTCAGCCAGAAAGACATCGGCATTGCGCATGCCCACTTCGATCACAGTCTTGCGGAACAGGACATCGACATCATCTTTCCCATCCACCGCCTAAACGAACTGGCGGAAGAAAAGATCATCGGCAAGGTGGCGGACAGCAATTACAGCTTCAGCTATGTCAACGATGTGGCGACCCTGGTGACGGAAACGATTCCAGAATACATCTCGCGCATCAAAGCCGACGGGGTCGACGTCGTGCTGCTGGTGCCGGTCTGACCCAAGTGCCATCAGACAGTTGGTCTGATTCAGCGCATGACTGAGGCGGCCGGTATCCCCACCGTTTCCATGGGCAACATGGCCGACCGGATGGCGCACATCAAACCGCCCCGGGCCCTGCTCGTGAAATTCGCGCGCGGCAGCATGTTCGGCGAGCCCGGCAACGTGAAACGCCAGCGGCGCATCATCCTGGACGCCTTGGACGCCCTGCAAACCATGACCGAGCCGGGTACCATCCGCGAGCTGCCCTACCGCTGGAAACAGCCCGATCCGGTCTGAGGAGAGTGGCAATTAGGAAGGGTTTAGGGCTCAAGGTATACGGTTCAGGGGTGAAGGATGATAGCAATTTAGGGTTCAGGGTTCGGGGTTCACGGTTCAAGGTTGAAGGATGATAGCGATTGGAGGTTCAGAGACTCAATTGCCCATATCGGATCGGTTTCGAATTCCTATAAATCCCGGTGATCACATGCGACTGCACCTGCTGTTACAGAAGAAACTCATCGATCCGGTCGTCGGATTGCTCCGGCAGGGGATCACGGCGGAGAAGATTGCCCTGGGCATGGCGGTTGGGATTGTCATCGGCATCTTTCCGGTGATCGGTTCCACCACGCTCTTGTGCACCTTGGCCGCGATTGCGTTGCGGCTGAATCTGCCGGCCGTCCAGGTGGTCAATTACCTGGTCTATCCGCTGCAGATTGCGTTTCTCATCCCGTTTTTTCAGTTCGGCGCCTGGTTATTCAACATCGAGCCGCTGCCGCTGTCGGCCTCGCAGCTGATTGCGATGTTCCAGGCCGATTTCTGGGGCGCCATCCGGCAACTGTGGGGCACGACGATGCGGGCGATCGTGGCTTGGGGACTGATCTGCCTGCCGGCCGTCACCGGCTTGTATTATGGCTTGAGACCCCTGTTGAAAAGGCTTGACAGGAAGAAACCAAGTCCTGTTCTGCCGTGATCGTGACCATTTGTTGACCTATGGCCGGTCTTGAAAATTCTGATAAAGGATTGCAAAATGCCTTTTTACAAATACCTCGTTGTTTATGCGGGCAGCCTGGCGGTGTTCCTCGTGGTCGATGTCATCTGGCTCGGCTGGGTGGCGCAGTCCTTTTATCAGCGTCAGTTGGGGGAGTTGCTCGGCCAACGCGTCAACTGGTCCGCGGCCATCGCCTTTTATTTCATCTTCATTATCGGCCTGATGATCTTCAGCATCGTGCCCGCCCTGACCCGGGCATCGTTGACTCATGCGATCGTCATGGGTGCCTTGTACGGCTTCTTTACGTATGCCACCTACGAATTGACCAATTATGCCCTGATTCGAGGTTGGCCGGCAGCCCTGGTCCCGGTCGATATCGCATGGGGGGTGGTCCTGTGCGTCATCGTCTCCGCGGGCGGGTATGCCATCGGCCGCTTGATCCAGAACTGACAAGCAGATGGATGCGGGGATCACGCTCGGCATTGGTTCCATACCGCGGCCGGCCCTAATCGCACCGCCGGGGTTCACCTGCGTGGTTGCTCGGAAAAGCCGTGCCGCAGAGCGAGTTTGGCGAACATCTGTGCCAGACCGGCCCCCAGCGAGAAGATCGAGCCGATATCCAGGTTTTCGTCGGCGGTCCGGTCGAAGTAAAGATTGAGGCTCGACGCCAGGCCCTCTTCGGGCATCCAGTAGCAGATCATGAGGGGCACCCTGGGAAGAGGCAGCAGGACGACCGATATGTCCGCTTCGAACTGCTCCGCCACCTTGCGGCCGCTGAAGATATGCACCAGGTCGTCGAACAGGTGCGGATAGGCATCGGCCACCTGCTTCATGGGCTCCTCGCAGCGCTTTTGGAAAAGCGGGTAGCGTTCCCAGCCCTCTTTCAGATCCCGGAACGAGACCCAGGTGCCCGAAACCGGCCGGCCTTTGCCCTGGAGCACGTAGCTGAGAAAAGGGACCGCCACCCAGGGATTGACATGAATGTCGGCGTAAAGTTTTCCGGTTTCATCCACGCTGAAATTCCTGCCGAGCACCTTGAGGGTCAAAACGCCTTTTGAAAATTCGCCCCCCGCTCGCGCGGCGGCTTCGGCCAGGTCGATGGCGGCGACTTTTTCTTTAAGCTCGGCCAGATAAGCGTCACGGTTCTGTTCGGCGAGATTTTCGACCTGGCTTTCGTCGGTGCAGCAGGGGCGAGCATCTGGAGCCAGCTGCGGGCAATCGGCCAGTTCCCTGCGGCCGGTGTAGACCGCCCCGGCAAACGCCAGGCAGGTTTTTTCGCCGCATTGCCGGCAGTTCGACTTGTCGAGCAGTTTAAAAATTTCCATGGCATTTTTGGGCTTTGTCATGCGAGAGGTCAACCTCCTTTCCGGCAACAATTTGACGCCGGTGAATCTGGTTGTCAAGGGAAAGGACGGCGGAAGGCGAATGGCTAACGGCGGACGGCAGACGGCAGAAGGAGGAGGACAAATGACGGATGAGGGAGGAAATGGTATAGGGGGCACGGTTTAAGGAAAAGATAAAGGCGGGAGCCGATTGGCGGCTTAACGAAAGGTGCAAGACTGGGTGTGAGAATTTGATATGGGAGATAATCTTTTCCGGAAAGCCTGGCCGGATGCGCATCGGCTGGCATCACCGGGGCTCTTGTGTATCCTATGCCTTTCTGCCGTTGTCATTTTCTGCTGCGGCGGGGTTTCACCTGCCGGCATTACGCCAGAGGGGAGGGACGGGAACGTGGTGACGGTGACGGGCGCAGATAACGGCCGGACCATAGAGGTGCAAACGGGCGATCGGATCGTCGTGCGACTCGATGAAAATCCGACCACCGGTTATTCCTGGGCCCTCGACGGAGATGCCGGGGAGAGCGTTTTTCTGCAGGATTCGGATTTTACGCGTCCGGAAAACACGGTGCCGGGCGCTGGTGGGCAACGCCGCTTTACCTTTGCGGCGCGCAGGAAGGGACCGGCTGATTTGGCGTTCAAACGCTGGCGGCAGTGGGAAGGCGATAAATCCGTCGTGGAACGCTTCGGCTTCAAGGTCCGGGTCATCGAGTGACCGGCTGCAGCCAACTATCGCTTTAAGATGAGGGTTTTGGCCGTGGTATCGAACCCCTGAACCCCTGAACCACTCAACCCACTTTTTTTAAGGAGGCCACGCCATGACAGAAAAAGTTGATCTGAAAGGGATGGGATGGTTGCCGGACTATCCGGATATCCGCGACCACACGGTTGACAATAACGAGGTGCCCCGCAAGCTCACCGAGCTGGGTCAGAAGGATTCGGTCAAAAAAATGCTGAAAAAAGTGGGGGTGGTCGATAAGGCCAAAGTCGCCCCGCCGGCGACCGTGGACCTGAGGCATTGGTGCTCGCCGATCGAAGACCAGGGGACGATCGGTTCCTGCACGGCGAATGCCGGTGTCGGTGTGGTCGAATACTTCCAGCGCCGGGCCTTCGGCAAGCATCTGGATGCCTCCCGGCTTTTCCTCTACAAGGTCACCCGCAACCTGTTGCATCTGGTCGGCGACACGGGGGCCTACCTGCGCGGGACCATGGGGGCCTTGACCCTCTTCGGTGTGCCGCCCGAGGAGTACTGGCCCTATGTCGTCACGGACTTCGACAAGGAACCCAGCGCGTTTTGCTATGCATTCGCCCAGCAGTTCCAGGCCATAAACTATTATCGCCTCGACCCCTTGCAGACCACCCCCAAGGACCTGCTCGACCGCGTGAAGACGCACCTGACCGCCGGTCTGCCGTCGATGTTCGGTTTTACGGTCTACAGCTCGATCAGCCAGGCGGCCGCGGATGGCAAGATTCCCTTTCCGGCTCCCGGCGACAAGGTCGCCGGCGGGCACGCCGTTGTCGCCGTCGGCTACGACGACAAAATGAAAATAAAAAATGCCAATCCCAAACCGGTCATCACGACCGGCGCCATCTTGATCCGCAATTCCTGGGGCACCGGATGGGGCGATGCCGGCTACGGCTGGCTGCCATATGACTACATATTGAAGGGGCTGGCTGTCGACTGGTGGTCACTGCTCAAAAACGAATGGATCGATACCGGGGAATTCAAGCTATAAGGAAAGGTTAAAGGTACAAGGTTCAAGGGTGAAGGATGAAGGCGATTTGAGGTTCAGAGATTCAATTGCCGATATCAGATCGCTTCCCAATTCCTAATTGCGAGTTTCCAGTTTCCAGTTTCGACTCAGGGTTCAGCCCTGCCGCAAAAAGAGCGCAGATGGGCGCTGACAACGATAGTTTCAAATAAAAGCAGGAGCCCATGATAAATTTCATACGGAAGATCAGTTGCTGTTTTTCCGCCGGTGCGCTGGGCGGCCTGGTAAACAGCGCCGCCCTCTGGCTGGCCGGTACGTCCGGGCTTTCCGCCTATGCCCAGGTTAAAATCGCTCCGGCCTGGACGCTGCCGTGGCTTTACCCCCGAATCGTGTGGGGCGGCATCTGGGGCCTGATTTTTCTGCTGCCCGTCCTGAAAAGCCGTGTGCTGATCCGCGGGATCGTGTTGAGTCTCGCCCCCACGCTGGTGCAACTGTTCTGGGTCTTTCCCGTCAAGACCCATTCCGGTTACCTGGGTTTCGACCTCGGCGTTCTGACACCGTTTTTCGTGCTGGCGCTCAATGCCATATGGGGCATTACCGCCGCCGTCTGGATCCGGTGGACCGGTCATTGACCGCCGGACGCTCGAAGTCGAGCCGTTAATCACCATATTTCAAGGAAACCATCTTTCTTAAGGGACGCTTGCCGGCGGTGCTGATATCAGGCGTCAAATTTCGCACGCCGGCTGAATTATTGACGCACCACTCGCCTGTTTTGGTGCCGCTGCAAGGCCACCCAGCGCGCTTAACTCTCAGACAGGGGTGTGGTGGACGTGGTTGGCATGACTCCTGCTTTCAAAACCGGTTTAGTCACGTATTGTCCGGAGGCCCTTTTCGAAGCGACAGCCAGGGGGGCTGGAGCGGGGGGATTTTTCCGGGACGAGATCTCAGGAAGATACCGGTTTGCCCGACATCAGGATAAACAAACTAAGGAACAGGCTGACCGTTTTTTTTCATCGCCAGGTACCGTCGCACGTTCCCGCTTTTGTCCAGAAACTCGAAGCGGCCTGCCAGGCTTTGGTTCCCGGCTTCATCTGCCTGGCGGTCATTCCCATAGACGGTTTCGGGCGCCAGGGAGACCGGGATTTTTTTATCCACACCACCGACCTGATAGCGGCCTACGGTGCCCGGAAGATGGTGTGCGTGAGGGCTGCCGGCCGTGTCCGCCGCGGGCATCTCGTGCCGATTCCGGTCTCGCTTCAGTCGCGCATGCCGGTGAAGCAGGCGGCCGATTTAAAAGAAGCCGAAAACCGCATGCGGGAATGAATCGAACACCTCCCGCCCCTGGTAGCCGCCGTTTATCCCACAAGCGCCCGCTCAGCAATTTTTTCCTTCAGCCTTCAGCCTTTTGCCTTTCCCCTTCACGTCCAGTACTACCTTACGAACGCCTCGTAGCCCGAATCACCCGATGATTGTGTCACGAGCCGCAAGTTCCGCCCCTTTGCAGGGGTTTTTAAAAAAACTTGCTTATAGGAGCGGATTACACTATTCAAATCAACCAAAAAACCATTTCAACCCCAAAATAGGGAGGTGAGCAGTGGCCGACACGTATCAACCGGACCCGACGACCGACTCCAGGCGGCCGAGACTGAGGCTGCCGTCACTGTCCATTTACGAATACATCCTGTTGGTCTTGATGGCGCTGGCCGTGATCGGGGTGGGGATTTCCTATTTTTTCCCGGAGCAAAGCTACCGGTACTGGATGGTGATGGTGCCGGTGTTCGGTATCGCCTGCACGAGCATGGAGTGGTCCCGGCTGCGACACCAGGACCTCGGGTTCTGGAAGACGGTCCGCGATCAGTTCTATCACTGGTTCGGGGTGCTGGTGTCGGTATACCTGATCCACATGCTCTTCAACATCCAGCAGCTGACCAAACAAAACGCCGGCCTGATCATCCTGCTGGTCCTGGGGTTGGGCACTTTCCTGGCGGGAATCCGGCTTGGCTGGCGTCTTTTCGTGCTGGGGGCGTTTATATGGGTCATTCTGGCCATGGCGGCCTTTCTGCAAGGATCGCTGTGGGTGCTGATCCTTGTCGGACTGGTGATGATTTCACTTTTCATCTACCTGCGCAGCCGCAGCGGCAATTCCAACGAGGTCATGACCGATACCAGTGGCGGGACGGTCCTCTGAATCCAAAAATTCATTCCGCAGGCAGGCGCGGACCGTTGACTCGCTGCGGCGCCGGCGCCGTCAGGGGGCGGGAACGGCCGCAGCCGCGGCGCGATAGGGTTCGTATTTGTCCTGCCGGTTCTGGAGCACCGTTCCTATGAAATGGATGAACACCAAAAAGCGGCGAATGACGACGGCCGTTTTTTTGTGGGCGCTGTCACTCCTGCTCGGGGCATGCGCGGCGAGCCGCCCGGAAAATACACCCGTCCCGGAAAACCCGGGGGAACTGGTGAATAATTTCGAGCGCGCGCTGGTTACCGCACGCAACAACCAGGTCGACCTGCTGGCCCCCTTCTGGTTCACCAAGGCCTCGGAGTCGCTTGCCGCCGCCCGCGAAGCGCTCGCGGCGCAGGCCGACATCCCGCGGGTTGTGGAATACGTCTCGATCGGCCGATCAGAGCTGAAGAAAGCCGAGGAGGTTGCCGCCGTGGCCCGGGCCTCTATGGCGGACGTGGTCGAGCGGCGCAAAATGGCCCGCCAGGCCGGTGCGGCCGAATTGGAAGGATACCCCCAGGCGGAGAAGGATTTTTTCAGGCTGAGCCGGGAAATCGAGGACAACAACCTGCAATACGCCCTGAAAAACAAGGAAAAGGTTAAAAATGCCTTTCGCGACCTGGAAATTGCCGCCATCAAGCGCAACGTCCTGGGAGAAGTTCGCAGCACCCTGAAGGAGGCCGATCGGCTGGAGGCCAAAAAATACGCCACCAAGGCCTATGCGGACGCCGTGGGGAAATTGAACGCCGCGGATGGCTTCATCACCGCCAACCCTTACGAAACCGAAAAAGTGACGCGCCTGGCACGGGAAGCCCTTTTCTACGCGCGGCGCTGCATCGTGCTCACGCACGAGGGCCGCAACATCCGGGAAATGACTTCAGAGCAGATCGCTCTGTGGATCGAGAGCATACTTTCCGATACGGCCGCACAGCTTAAAGCCCCGGACATGCGCGACCAACCCTTCGAGGTCCAGCGGCAGAACATCACCGGTTCGATAACCGCCGCGCAGAAAAACCAGGAATTTTTGAGTACCAGGGTCCAGGAGCAGGAAAAAGAAATAGAGGCCCTGAAGGACCGGGCATTCGCATTGGAAGGCAAGAGCCGGCAGGAGCAGTTCGCCCGGGAGCAACTGGAGGCCGAGAAGAGATTCGACGAGAAGTTCGATAATATCCGCAACGCGTTCGACCGCCGGGAAGCCGAAGTCTACCGGCAGGGGGACCAGCTGGTGATCCGCCTGCGCGGCATGCAGTTTCCGATCGGCAAGGCCGTCATCATGCCGGGAAACTATGAGCTGCTCAGCAAGGTGCAGCTGGCGATCCGCAGTTTCAACGATCCCGAAGTCATTGTCGAGGGCCACACCGACAGCACCGGTTCAACCGAGGTCAACGAGCAGCTGTCTCAGGAAAGGGCCACGGCGGTCAAAGAATACCTGGTGGCGAACAACATCTTGCCGGGCAGCAGCGTAATGGCCGTCGGATACGGGTCTTCACGGCCGTTGATGTCGAACGAAACGGCCGAGGGGCGCGCCGTCAACCGCAGGATCGACGTGATCATCACCCCGCGCAGGCCATGACGGAACACACCCCTCGGGTGCCGCAACCGGGTGAGCCGCCGCTCACAAAAGTGCCGTGAGGCGGCAACTTTTTCGTCTTGCTGTCTGCTGGCGTGTGGTTGCCTGTCCTTTTCGGGGCATTCTGACTCAAACATTTTCTGCAGTGCCGGCGGGTCACATCGTTTTTTTCCGCAACCGGTTTCAAGGAACATCGATGACGGATTCGGCTTTATCCGGCAAGGAGATGACGGTGCCAGGAGAAGTGTCGTGAACGGAACGATTTCCAGCTCGAAGGTCGGCGTTTATATCGATGCCGAGAACATGCGGCTGAACGGCGGCTTCGGCATGCAGTACGATGTGTTGCG
>JBAPWQ010000522.1:0-8782 GCA_049283795.1 Desulfobacterales bacterium
CGCGCGAGCTGGCCGAACAGACCCACCAGGCCATCGAAACCCTCGGGCGCAAAACGCGCCTCAGGAGCGTCACCGTATACGGCGGCGTGGGAATAAACCCGCAGATCCAGAAATTGAGGCGGGCCGACATCGTCGTGGCCTGCCCCGGCCGGCTGTTGGACCATATCGGGCGGCACAGCGTCGATCTGTCGCGGCTGGAAGTGCTGGTGATCGACGAGGCCGACCAGATGTTCGACATGGGTTTCATGCCCGACATTCGGCGGATTTTGAGCCACCTGCCATCCAAGCGCCAGACAATGCTCTTTTCGGCCACCATGCCGCCTGAAATCAGGCGCCTGGCCGGGGATATCCTGCAAAGGCCGGCCACCGTCAAGGTGGGGATCACCGCGCCCGCCGACACCGTCAGCCATGCCCTGTATCCGGTCGCCCCGCATTTGAAGACTGCCCTGCTGTTGAAGCTGCTGGGAAACACCACGACCGAGTCGGTGCTGGTCTTTACCCGCACCAAGCATCGGGCCAAGAGCCTCGAGAAAAAACTTGCGGCCGCGGGCTTCCGTTCGGCCTCGCTGCAGGGAAACCTATCCCAGACGCGCCGCCAGGCTGCCCTGGACGGCTTTCGCGACGGGAGGTTCCAGATCCTGGTCGCCACCGATATCGCCGCCCGCGGCATCGACGTCACCCAGATTTCGCATGTCATCAACTACGACATCCCGTCCACGCCCGAGGCCTACATCCACCGCATCGGCCGCACGGGCCGGGCGACGCGCAGCGGCGAAGCGTTCACCCTGGTCACCGGCGAAGACACGGTCATGGTGCGCGCGATAAATCGCATGATCGGCGCCGAGATCGAGCAGCGCCTCCTGCCGGCCTTCGACTATGGATCACCGGCACCCAAAAAAGAGCCGCGCCCGCAATGGGTGAAAAGACCACCCCGGAAATCCTTCGGAGTTGCCAAGGGCCACGCCACCGCACGCCCTTATGCGAGAAGACTGCACGGATAGGGTTTACCGATCGCCTGCCCCGGCTTTGCCATGACCTTAATGCCTGTAGACTGAAATTTCGAACTAAACCATTCCCCTATGATCAGCTGAATTATGCACACCAAAAAGGTGGCCCGCGCGGTGATCCTGACCGCCGCGGCCGTGGCGCTGTCTCCTTTTTTCATTCCGGTCGGCATCACCAAATGCTTCCCGGCCCAGCACATGATAAACGTCCTGGCGGCCGTCATGCTCGGGCCGGCCTACGCCGTCGGCATTGCCTTTGCCGCCGCTTTTCTGCGCAATATTCTCGGGCTCGGCACGCTGCTGGCCTTTCCGGGCGGGATGATCGGCGCCGTTCTGGTCGGCGGGACCGACACCCGGCAAACGAGTGTCGGCGCCCTGGTGGCCACCGTGGGGCTCGTCATTCAAAACGCCGATGCCCAGCTTTTCAACGCCACGGTCAGGGATGATCTGGCCTTCGGGTTGGAAAGCCTTGGGCATCCGGCCGCTGCCATCGAGGAGCGCATTGGCGCCACCGCTTCCGAACTGGGGATTGGACCGTTGCTGGACCGCAGCCCGGAGACTCTGTCGGGCGGCGAAAAAAAGATAACGGCCGTGGCAGCGGCGCTGTGCATGGACCCGGCCGTGATGGTTCTCGACGAGCCTTTCTCCGGGCTCGACTGGCACGCCGCGCGCGGGACCTGCTGGTCCGGATTGCGCGTGGCGGTAAGAACCTGATCGTCATCGAACATCGCGCCCGCCCGTTTCTGAATGTCGCCGACCGCTGCCTGGTGATCGACCACGGCCGGGTCCGGTATGACGGCCCGCCGCGGTCGGCGGCGGTCGAACTGGCCGAACGCCGCTTGATCCCGCACTATCCCCGGCGCTCCCGTGCCACGGTGAACCCGGCGGGTGAACCCGTGCTCGCGGTCCGGAACCTTGCCTGCCGCCGGGGGCGGCGCCGGCTTCTTGAGGACGTTTCGCTGTCGATTCGCAAAGGGGAGGCGCTGGCGATCGTCGGTGAAAACGGCGCCGGTAAGACCACCCTGGTGACGCATATCGCCGGGCTTCTGCCGCCGGATCGCGGCGAGGTCCTTTTCAGGGGCAAGCCCATCGGCAGTTTCGCGCCGCGCGCCAGGGCCGCCTGCGTGGGCATCTGCTTCCAAAACCCCAACGACCAGTTTTTCCGCACCGATGTGCGGCGTGAGATCATGGACGGCGCCCGGCGGCTGGGGTTGACGGACGCCGACTGGCAGCAGAAAATCATCGCTGACCTCCACGTCGAGGCCCTGATGGACCGCTCGCCTTACCGGCTCAGCGAGGGTGAGAAAAAACGCGTGGCCCTGGCCTCCGTGCTGTTGATGCGGCCGGAAGTCCTGGTGCTGGACGAGCCCACCGCCGGGCAGGACGGCCGCTGCAAGGTGGCGCTGGCCGGGATTCTATTGCATATCGCCCTGACGGGCACGGCCACTGTCGTGGTGACGCACGATCTTGATTTTGCCGCCGCAGCGGCCGACCGCTGGCTCTGGCTGCATGCCGGCCGGGTCCGGGCCGAAGGCGATCCGGCTGCGGTCTGGGAAAAACTTGCGGCCGCTTCCCTGGCGCCGCCGATCAGCAAAGGCTTTCTGGAACCCGAGAGACATTCGAGCGAATTCAATGGATAGACTCGATCCCAGAACGCGGCTTGTCCTGCTGGCTTTAGCCGTCACGGCGGTGCTGCTGACCCGGCGCGCCGAACTGCTGGCAGCCGAAGCCCTCCTGTTGACGGCCGCGGTTTTGATCCCGCACGGCGGCCGCGTGCCGGTCAGTCGACCGGGCGTTATGGCCGCGCCGATCGGGATCGTGCTCGTCATCGGCCTTATCTTCTACGATCTTCGGACGGCGCTGGCGTTGACCCTGCGCCTGTTCAACCTGCTGGCCGTTTCCACCCTTTTCCTGCGGGGCCTGAAGTCAAACGACCTGGCCGGTGCCCTGCGACAGGCGGGGCTGCCGCACGCCCCGGCCTTTATTCTCACCACCGCCCTGCGCTACGTGCCGCTGATGACCGGCAAGATCACCCATATCCGCGCCGCTCAGCAGGCGCGCGGGATCGACCTGCGGCCGCGGCTCAAAAACCTGCCCCACCTGGCGGCCCTGCTGGTGCCGCTGGCGGTGCAGTCGTTTATTCTGGCGGACGACCTGGCGCTGGCCATGGAATCCCGCGGGTTCGGGCGCAGCGGCCGTTCGATGAGCCGGCATTATCGCATCCGGCCCGGCGAATATGGGCTGATGGCGGCGGGCCTTGGGCTGGTTGTCCTGCTGGGCTGGTGGCAACACGCCTGAAAGGGGGGTGGCCTGAGGACACCGTATCAGTCGGGCCGGTGTAGAAGAGCCTCCAATCGTCGGTAGGCTTCGGCCGGTTCGCGCTGCGCGTTGATGTCGGACAAGACGGCCAGAAAACGCGCGCCGCAGGCCGACGCCTGCAGCGCCGTGTCGACGGTGATGCCGCCGATGGCCACGACCGGGATAGTGACGGCGTCAACGACGGCGCGCAGGCCCCGCTCGCCGATCACGACGGCTTCCGGTTTGGTCGAAGTGGCGAACACCGCCCCGACGCCCACGTAGGTGGCTCCGGCCTTTTCGGCCGCGATGGCCGGCGCGGGAAAGCGGGCCGACACGCCCACGATCATTCCCGGCGGCACGCGCCCGATGACCTTGCCATAGGCTTCGTCGTCCTGCCCGACATGCACGCCATCCGCCCCGATTTCAAGCGCCACGTCCACCCGGTCGTTGACAATCAGCATCGCGTCCGGATACCGGCGCACGCGTTCCTGCATGGCCCGGGCCAGCCGCCGGTCTTGGCGCGCAGCTGGATCAGCCGGGCACCGGCTTCCAGCAGGGTCCCACACAGATCGAGCGAATCGGCGAAGCAGTAGATCCGTGTGCGGGCGGCTTTGAACCGGTCGACGGGTGTCGTCAAAAGGCCTACTCCCCTCTGGCTTTGCCGTTAAGCCTACCTCAGGTGATCAGCAGTCTCACACCCGGCTTTCGCCGGTCGTATCGGCCACATAGGCCCGGCGCCGGCCCAACGGTTCGGGGCGCCCGACGGTGGAGTCCTCGCGCGTCTGGTGTTCCATTTCGGCGTTCAGCTCCGCGCCCAGCAAAATAACATAGGCGGTCAGGTAAAACCACAACAACAGGATGGCTACCGCCCCCATCGACCCGTAGGTTTTTCCGAAGCTGCCGAAATTGGCCACATAGAGGGAAAACAGGACCGATCCCGCCAGCCACAGCAGGGTGGCCGATATCGATCCCCAGCTGACCCAGCGCCACTTGGGAGCGTCCCTGTCCGGGAAGAACCGGTAGGCCAGGGCCAGCCCGAAGGCGAGAAAGACGCCCAGCAGCGGCCAGCGCAGGTAGGTGAGCAGCGCCCGAAGCGTGCCCGAAAACCCGACGAGACCGATAAGGGCCGGCACCGCGATCAACAGGGAAATGGCCACAAGGCCCAGCAGAATGGCGCAGAAGGTAAATAGCAGCGACACGGCGTTTAGCATTATGAAACCGCGGCGCTCCTGCTCGTCGTAGACGATGTTAAGCGCCGTTATCAAGGCTTTCATGCCCTTGTTCGCACTCCAGATGGTCAGCAGAATGCCGAAGATCATTCCCAGCCCGAGGGCGCCGCCGGAGTGCTGCACCAGCGTGGTCAACTGCGCCTGGAGGATCCGGTAGGCCTCCGGGGGCAGGACGGTGCCAAGGGTGTCTATCTGCTGCTGAAGCTGGGCCGGATCCGCGGCCAGCGCGTAAATGGAAACCGCCGCGGCTAGGGCCGGAAATATGGCCAGGAACCAGTAAAAGGCCACGCCGGCGGCGATAATGGAAACATTGTCGTCCGACTGTTCGTCTTTAACCCGCAGCAGGACGTCCCCCCAGCCTTTGCGGGGAATTTCCCGGGGCCGTGAGGCCCGGCGGCCGCGGCTGTCTTCATTTTTTATGTCCGGTTTGCTGTTTCTTGACGATGACATAACGGTATCCGACGCTTTTGGGGACATTTCCCCGGTTTTCAGGGTAGTCAAAAAAATCTCACCGCAGACGCAGAGGGCGCAGAGGTAATTATTTTGGTTTTGCCCGGCAGGTGACCTGCCGGGCTTGATCTCGAGCCAAGGCCTGCGGAAGAATCTTCAGGCAGGGGCCATGCTCTCCGAATTTTTTTCCTGGGCTGCTTTTTCCAGGACCTGACGTTGAATCTCTTCCGTGCTGGCTTCCTCTTCAAGAATTTGAGTGCTCGAAGCATATTCCGGCCGCGGCGTGACGGCCGGCTCGGCGTCGTGCGGCGGCACGAAGAAGTCTTCCGGCGATCGGTCCAGTTCGGCTGACGGCTGCCGGTCGGGTATTCGCCCGACGGCGGGTTTTCTCTGCATTTTGGAAAAGGCGTAGACCGTCATGCCGGCCCCGAGCAACACCAGACCGCTGCCGATGGCGGTATAAAGAGCCGGATTTCTGCTCACGGTTCTTTCCAGGTCGAATTCGGCGCCGTCGCTGTTGAAGAACATGCGGCGCACTCTGGCCCACAGTCCCGCCGGCGATATTTTTTCCTCCAGCTCGTTCAGGGTTTGGTTCATGTTCTCGCGGGTTCGCTCGGTGCACTGCCGGAGTTCCTCGGCGGAACTGGATTCATCGCAGACGGTGTCCGTCGCAAACCGCCGGTCCCGTTCGTATTCGAATGCGTCATCCGTATCGTTTTTTTCTAACATTTTTCACCCCCCGATATGTTCCTGCGCCAGTTGTTTGTCTCTTTTCAGCGATTGCATGGTGCGCCTGGGCGCCAGCTCTTCGGCTCTCATATCGTGCAGCCCCTTCATCAGCATCACGCCGCCGATGATGGCCACCGCAGCCCCGATCAGAAGCGCGGCCAGCCACGCCGGAACGACAAGCGCCAGTCCCAGCACCGCCGCCGACAGCAGCACGAGGAAACCGGCGAACAGCACCGCTCCGCCCGTCGCCAGGCTGGCTCCCGCCAGGCCGAGTTGGTTGATTTTTTCGGAAATTTCCGTTTTGGCCAGCAGCATTTCCTGCCGCATGAGAGCCGTCACCTCGCTGACCAGGTCGGAAAGCAAGGAAGCCGTGGAACGATTGTCCGTATTCAACATAACCACCTCCCGTATTGGTATTGGTTTCTATACCCAACGATTTGGCATAAAAAATAGCGTGCCGGCGGGGGTCCGGCAATGGGTTGGAGATTGTATTATGATGAATAAGAACCCGTATGCGTCAAGTGCGGCTTATCTCCTTTCGGGAGTCAGCTTATGAAGGGAATGACCAGCACGGGGCAGCGGGCCGAATTGATGACGTGCTCGGTTATGGTTCCGGCCACATAATCCAGAAGGTTGTCTCTGCCGTCGGTGGCCATGACGATCAGGTCCGCCCCGATTTTTTCGGCCATTTCGACAATGGTATTTTCCGGCTTGCCCCCTTGCAGCAGGTATGCGATGTCAATATCGTCCCCATGCATCTGATGAACGATATCCTTCATCTCTTTTTTGGATTCCACCGCACTCTGCTTGTACTTGTCTTTCATTTTGCTGACGCTGACCCGGAGCATCTCCCGTTCTTCCTTGTCCATGAATTCTTTGTGGATGTTGAGCAGGGTGATTTTAGAGCCGAACTGGTGGGCCATGCGGATGGCCTGGTTGACGGCCAGATCGGATCGATCTTTCAAGTCGGTGGGGCAGAGAATGTGGGTGAACATAACGCGGCCTCCTTTATGCTTTAGGGTCACCTGATCGAAGGGAAAATTCCGAGTTTACGCTCCCGATGCCACGGCGGCGGTGATGCACGCTTTTTAGAAAAGCTTTGTTTGGGATGATGACGCCGCACCAGCCGGGGAACGAGCGGTGTTTGTTTCTTAACGCTATAAATGCACATTTTCGTCAAGAGGAAAAAGGGGCCTGGCCGAAATCTTTACCTCAAAGACTGTCATGCGAATCCGATTCGCTGGTTGTCTGCCCCTGTTGACAATAAAGACGGGGCGGTGGTACCTCTCACCTGGGTCACCGGAATGGTTTCGATCGATTCAGCGCTTCACCGGGTAAAAATAATGACAAAGATCAAGATTATCACCACCGGCGGGACGATCGACAAAATTTATTTCGATGCCAAGAGCGAATTTCAGGTCGGGGAGCCCGCCATCGGGCAGGTTTTAAAGGAGGCCAATGTCACGTGCGGCTACGACATAACCTCCCTGCTGCGCAAGGACAGCCTCGATCTGACCGATAGGGACCGCAGCCGCATTTGCGAAGCGGTGACATCCTGCCCGCAGGATCGGGTGATCGTCACCCACGGAACCGATACGATGGTGGACACCGCCCTGGTTCTCAAAAAAATTACCGGCAAGACCATTGTCCTGACCGGCGCCATGCAGCCGGCCCATTTCCGCTTGACCGATGCGGTCTTCAACATCGGCCACGCCTTTGCAGCCGTTCAGCTCCTGCCGCCGGGGGTTTACATCGCCATGAACGGCAGGATCTTCGACCCGGTAACCTCCCGCAAGAATCGCGAGTTGAATCGGTTTGAAAATAAATTTTTTTGGTAAAAAATTTATGGAACGCAGCGGGGCTGCTCGGGAAAAAAACAAAGACTGTGACTCAAAAAACTTAATCAACTCAATAAACTCAATAAACTCAATCAACCCAATCAACTCAATCAACTCAATAAACTCAAACCATGGCACCTGTCATCGAGGACGAGATTGTCGCGATTGTGGATGAGCGAAACCGGGTGGTGGGGGAGGCGCCGCGCGGGCGGATGCGGGCCGAGGGGTTGGTGCACCGTGCCACGTACATTCTTGTTTTCAATGACGGGGGCGAGCTTTTTGTTCAGAAACGGACCCCGACCAAGGACATCTATCCGGGATACTATGACGTGGCGACCGGCGGGGTCGTTTTGGCGGGTGAGTCTTACGAGACCGCGGCCGGACGGGAGCTGGCGGAGGAACTCGGTGTCACCGGCGTGCCCCTGGCGGCTCATTTCGATTTCTTTTACGAAGAGGCCGGCAACCGGGTCTGGGGCCGCGTTTTTTCCTGCACTTACAGCGGCGCCGTCGTGCTGCAGGCGGAAGAAGTGGAGAGCGGCGGCTTTTACCCGGTGAACGAAATCCTGGAGAACCGGCCGCAGCGCTCGTTCACGCCGGACGGCATTTACGTGCTGAGGCGGTTTTTAAGTCAAAGCCCGCCGCCGCCGGACGGCGACCGCTGACAACCGGCCGCAAAGCCGCCGGCGCATGCCCGGTTCATCCGGTTGGCGCGATTATCCCGAACGGGGAACGCTTCCCCTGGATCGTTTCAAGATGAGGCAACGACACACGCCGCGGTTAATACCGGGTCCTTTTAAGGCGCACCGACGGCCAAAGGCGTTCTGCCGGCAGCGGTGCGCCTTCGTTGCGGTTGTCGTCCTGGCGAGCGCGTTTTTACACGCCTGCGCCGGACTGGTGCCGCAGGGGAAAGCGCCCCCTGCGGGTAGGCCGACCCAATCCGAGAAATTCCTGGAGGCGCTCGATGACGCCGTTACCGGCGCCGGCGTCCGGGAGGCGTCGAGTCACTCGGTGCCGGGGTTTCCCTATCTGCGCACCGATCGATTCCTGGCGGCTATCAAAATCCGGCTGGTCGACGAGGAAGACAAGAGACTTTGGGTCGCAGAAATGGCCCGGCTCGATTCTGCGGCCCGCCAAAAAGAAATCCGGAATCTTCCCGATGAGGCCGTGCGGGGCCTGAGCCCGGCGGGCGGTCCCCTTTTCGACCGGGAGGCGCTGCTGGCCGAAACCTCTTCGG
>JBAPWQ010000523.1:0-9594 GCA_049283795.1 Desulfobacterales bacterium
GGTCGAGGGTGTGGGTGCTTGGATCGATGTCGACGAAGACCGGGGTGGCGCCGACTTGGGAGATGGCCTCGGTGGTGGCGATGAAAGTGTTGGGCACCGTAACGACCGCGTCGCCCGGTCCCACGCCCGCCGCCATGAGGGCGAAGCGCAGGGCGTCGGTGCCGGAACCGACGCCAATGCAGTAGTTGCTCTCGCAGAAGGCGGCAAATTCTTCTTCGAAGCCGGTCACCTGCGGGCCGCCGATGAACATGCCGGCGGCCATGGCTTCGGTGACGGCAGGAATGACTTCAGCTTCGATTTGTCTGTATTGGGCCTTGAGGTCGAGGAATGGTACGTGCACTGTTTTCTCCGAAAAGGTTAGTTGTTAGTTGTTGGTTGTTAGTTGCTTGTTGTTGGTTGAAAAAGATAGAATGGAATGGATTCGATCTTAAGTTTTTTTTATTGGACAGGATTTACGGGATCTACAGGATCGCCTTCGGCAAAAGAATAACAATATTGCTAAAAACTGATGGTTTTTTTCCGGTTTCTTCCGGGAACCGGAAACTTATCCTGACAATCCTGTTGATCCTGTCTATTTTTCTTACCTAAAAACCGAATCCATTCATCCAGCTGCCCTACTTATTGCTATTCAGGCAACACACACCATGAAACACACAACCTACAACCCACCACTAACGCTAACCTCCGGTTAGCTTCTATAATATTTTCCGTACTTTTTATAGCCGTAGTACCTCGAGGGGCGGGCATCGAAGCGGTTGATGACGGCGCCGATGATTTTTTCCTTGCCCAGGGTGTCGATCAGCTCTTCGACCGCGTCCATCGGGGTGCTGCCGAACCTGATCACCACGATAATGGCATCGACCTGCTTGGCAATGGCACTGGTTTCAGGAGCCAGCATGGGCGGAGGCGATTCGATAATGATGAACCGGTCTTCGTAGCGTGTTTTGAGTTCTTCTAATAGATTCGCCATCTTTGTGGACGACAGAACCTCCGAGGGATTGTGGGGAGGGGCGCCGCTGGGAAAAATGGACAATTTGCCAAGACCTGTTTTGATTAGAAGCTCCGGAATTTTATTTCCGTTCGACAGGTGGTCGCTCAGCCCCTTCACCTGGCCCAAACCGAAAATCCGGTGGATGGTCGGCCGACGTAGGTCGCAGTCCATCAGCAGGACGTGGTCTTCGATGTTTTGAGCCATGTTCACGGCCAGATTCGAGGCGACAAAGGACTTCCCCTCGCCCGGAACCGCACTGGTCACCATGATGGACCGCGGCGGTTTCCCGGAGGCCGGAAACAGAATCTTGCCCCTTAGCACCTTGAATATTTCCGTTTCCATCGACTGCGGATTGACAACGGAAACAAGGTTTGGATCGACCCGGTCCAGGCTGATTCCGACCGGTTCTGTTGCAGCAGATCCTGCATCGATTCTATCGCCCTTCAGGTGGGGCGCCTTGTCTTTGTTTGCAATTGCGGGCTGAGCTTGCTTTTCCAGCGGCTTGTCGCGGCCTGTCGGCTGCGGGAAAAATGTCTCAGCCTCAGACCGCGAAACCTCGCGCAATGCAGTCCCGGTGACATCACCGCTCCCGTTTTGCGGCGTGGAGGACCGTGGCCTCTGTTTTGCCGTGTCGGCATTAGAGCGCGCCCGAATTGACCGGCTTGCACCCTTTTTCAATTCAGATTCGGGCTTTTTGGCCTCATCGAGATCGAGAATCCGGGCCGAGGTCAGATTGCGCTCTTTTTTATATTTATCGAGGGCTTTAGAGAGTTTGGACATGGTTCGCTACGCGAATGGGGGTTGTTAGTTGTTGGTTGTTTGTTGTTGGTTGTTGGTTGTTGGTTGTTGGTTGTTGGTTGAGTTGATTGAGTTGATTGGGTTTTTGGCCCGGTTAAATTCGCTTCGCTGTTACTGCGTAAATTTAACAGGCTATAGGTTTGTTGGGTTGATTGGGTATCCACTAACAAGATACCACTAACTACTAACAGCAACGCCAGTTGCTCGTTCTTTGCCACTAACAACGTACCACTAACAACCAACAATTTTCTTCTAACCCCTCACTACGAAAATTCTACCCGTGTCAAATTGATTGGTCGATCAACTCGGGATTGGTATCGGCCCACAATTTGTAAGCGTCCCGAACAGACACAATGTCATCGAGTTGATTCGAACAAATATGATACAACTCCAGGGGGGTTATCTCGTGATAAAAATGAACCATGCGATTGCGGTATCCGGCCAGTACTCTCAGTTGCCGAGCAACTTCAGTGTTGAGAATATTATTTTTTTCCAACTCGTCTGCTATAGCTTTGTATTCCGCGACCGCCAGGCCAAAAACCTTCGCCAACAAATGTCTCCCCAAGTCAAGCAGAGCTTCGAGCGCCCGGCGCAGGCTCGATTCGGCCGCCCCGATATTTCGTCTATCTTTTTGAAAATCTTCAAAACTGCTGAGAGGAATAGACCGGATGTCAGACAACATTTTATCGACCCATTCCAATCGATCAGCTATAATTTTTTGATTCGCCTTACCGTTCGTCATGATTTTAACAACCATATTCTTTGTGAAATCGCGCTTATCCCACCTCGAAAAGCCGTGGCCGCTACCTTACCGGCTTTAGGATATTTCTTATTCTGTGCCGCTCAAACGGCGCCAAGTCACCGGCCCGGCGAAGAATATAAAGTTCATATTCGTCTGCTTCCTTCTCATCGACACAATAAAGACGTTCTCCCCGAATTATGTTCACAGCTAAAAATGGATCCGCTTCAGTCAGCAACCCCAGGTCGACATTGCCAACTCCGAAAAGATCTTCAAGGTCTATTGCGAACTCGATTTTTTGACGAATCTGAAGCATTACTCCGTCCAGCATCTTTACGGCGATATCGATATCCGACGAATTAGTGCTGTCGATCTCACCGCCCCGTGCAACAGCATTTTGTATTTCTTGCGCCCGGCTGCCAAAAACATACAAGATGGCAACTCCATATGTGTTGCACAATTCCTTCAATGCTGTTTTTATTTGACTGGTTGACATGTCTTTTTTTGTTAGTTGTTAGTTGTTTGTTGTTAGTTGAGGGTTGTTTATTGGGTTTATTGAGTTTATTGGGTTTATTGGGTGGCCATTAACAACGTACCACTAACCACTGCCAGCAATGCCAGTTGCTCGTTGTTGGTTGTGTGTTGCTTGTTGTTAATTGCTTGTTGTAAGTTGATGTTTTCTTGATTTTACCACTAACAATGTACCACTAACCACTGACAGCAACGCGAGTTGCTCGTTGTGGGTTGTTTGTTGATTGTTTTAAGTTGCAACTAACAAAGAACGACTAACGACTAACTTTTTTTACCAATTGAATTTATGTAAGCCGACAATTTGGGAGTAAGTTCGTTGATCAACGCCTGAAAAGAGTCGATTTCTGCCTCGGCCAACAGATTTCTTTTGAACGCGCGTCGCAGCCAGTGTTTAACTTCGAACAAGGAACCCCTTGCTATCTTTGCGAATCTTTTATTGTCAGCTGCACTCCCGCGGCCCGTGCCTTCGGCAATGTTGGCCCCGATGCTGTCGGCCGAGTTTACCAGCTGCATTCCAGTTGTTCTCTTTGCCAGATATTCCCACTTGCCAACCACTTCCCAAGCCAGGTCACCAATTTGCTCGGCAAGTGTGTAAATTCGTAAGTTTTCGAAAGCGGTGCGGGGCATTATTTGCTTCGCAAATGGAAGTTGTTAGTTGTTAGTTGTAGGTTGTAGGTTGATTGTTTTTTGTTGTGGAAGTTGTTAGCTGTTGATTTTCTTTGTATTTGCAACAAACAACGAACCACTAACTACTAACAGCAACGCTAGTTGATTGTTGTTTGTTGTAGGTTGTGAGTTGTAGTTGTTTCCTTTTTTTTGCCTTTGCCACAAACAACGCACCACTAACAACTAACAGTTTTTGCCTTTGCAACTAACAACTTACCACTAACAACTAACAATTTTTGCTTTTGCAACCAACAACGGACCACTAACTACTAACAGCAACGCCAGTTGCTCTCCCCCTACGTTAAAATCTTTTTAACCAATTCCGTCGGTCCCGGTATTCCGAGAACCGAGACGGCGGCGAAGATGACCATCAACGCCATGCAGATGACGGCGGCGGCGATGCTCAGGCCGTTGTTGAGGCGGCGCCTGCGGATATCCTTGGGGTGATCGATTCGCGGAACGGCCACCAACAGCGGAATCCCCAATTTTTGAGGCACGCTTTCGAGTTTTTTTACGGATTTATCCAGAAACTCCAGCAAGAAGATGAGGCCGCCGCCCAATCCCAGGCCGGCCATGACGCACATTAAAAACAGCTTGCGCATGTCGGGTGACTGGGGTTTGTCGGGCAGGCGCGCGGGATCCAAAATGCGGAACTGCTCGCCCTTCTGCTGGCGCTCCATGTTGGCCGCGACTTCGGCTTCCTGCTTGCGCGCCAATAGTGAGTCATAGGTTTTCTGGGTGTTTTCGTAATCGCGTTTGAGGGCCAGGAGTTCCTGTTCCAACTTGGGCGTGTTTTCGACCCGTTGCTGATACCCGGCGATTTGCTCCTGCAGGACCGCTATTTCATCCCTTAATGCCGCAATTTCCCTGGCGGCGCCGTTGCGCTGAGCGATCAGATCGGCCTCAACCCCTCTTCCGGCCGCCGGCAAATTGACACCGCCGCCCGCCCGCGCGGCACCACCGCCACTGGAATCAGCGGAAGGTGGCGGGCTTTTACTTTCCAACTCCTCAATTTTTCTTTGCAGGCGGATCACGTCCGGGTGCTGGGAGGTGTAGCGGGTTTCGAAGTCCGCCAGCTGTTGACGCAGGCCTTCGAGGGTGGTGGGTTCCCGGGATTCGGGCGCAGACGGCACCGGGACGGTCATGGCCGCCTGCTCCCGGGCGAATTGGATCTGATTTTCAAGGGAGATCAATCGGTTTCTTTCGTCGCGCAGGCCCCTTTGCTTGTCGCTCAATTGCTGCTGCATCCGTTCGAGCACCATCAGGTTGCTCGCCAGCTGGTCCGGCAACTCACCCATGTGTTTTTCGCGGAAATCCTTGAGCGCGGCTTCGACCTCCTCGAGCTTGCGGCGCATTTTGACCAATTCGCTTTCGAGAAACTCGACGGTGCCGGTAGCCTGCGACTCGCGCGACTTCAGGTTCTGATCGATCACAAGCGTGGCCATGGCGTTGACCACCTGCATCACCTTACGGGGCTCTTCAGCCTCAAATGTAATTTTGAAGGCATTTGCCGTACGGTTCCGCCGATCGCTGACAATATCCACCGTCGTATATTTGCGCATGGCCTCGATCTTATCATCCAGGAACATGTCGGCATATTTAGGACCAGTAAAGATGTTAAAATTATCTATGATCTTGAGGAGGTTGGTCCGGCTCAGGATCATTTCCTTGATGGTGGCGATGCGGGATTCGAGATCGCTCGATACGATGGCCTGCACATAATTGTCCGGCACCCGCTGCGGTTCGATCAAAATCAGCGTTTCGGCCTGATATTTCTTGGGCAGCGCGATGGCCAGGTAAATCCCCGCGATCACTGCCAGAAAGAAGGGAATGATGACAAACCAGCGCCGGCGCAACACTAGATTGACGTAATAGCCGATGTCGAACTGGCTTTCCTGCTGGCCGGTTTGATTGTCAAACAGGTTCTGTAGGTCGTCGAGTTGAAGAGGCGGTTGGCTCATGTAAAATTTTCCGTAAAAAATGAAAAAGGCTGGGAAGCTTGGAGGCTTGGAGGCTTGGAGGCCTGGAGGCCTGGAAGCTTGGAAGCTGGGAAGCTGGGAGGCCTGGAAGCTGGGAGGCTTGGAAGCCTGGAAGCTGGGAGGCCTGGAAGCTGGAGGCTTGACGCCTGGGGACCCGTCTTTAAGCGTGAAAACAGACTGCAGGTTTAGGGGTACGAGGGTTCAAGGATTAGAGGTGGTAAATCCTTTAACCGACAAAACTGACCTAACCGACTCAACAGACACACCAGATTTTCATGCGACAGGGCAACGATCAACACACAACAGACAACACACAACCTATATAGCTCCGCCTTTTGAATTACCAGGCCGTTTTCACCATAACCTATTGTATTTATATTGTTTTTATTTAATATACAGCCGATGTTGCGGGCTTATCGTATCTCTTGATGTTACGGGCTGTATTCTTCGGGTCGGATGGTACAGATTAAAAAGTCCTCTATCCCAGCTATCGGAATCAATCGGATGTGGATCTCAATTGGCTTTAGTCGGGGCATTCGCTTTCGCATCGTTCGGCTGCCGTATACCCGCTCCCCTTTGTGTCAATGAGGATGTTATACGGCAATCATTTTTTGTATTATCGGCTGTCTCGACAATTGCTCAAATTATAGGCTTCAATATAAAGGTTTTGGCTGCTGGTGTCGGTCGTTGGCGTATGCTAAACTAAGAGGTTTAAGGTTCAAGGTTTAAGGTTCAAGGTTCAAGGTTTATGGTTCAAGGTTTATGGTTCAAGGTTCAAGGGTTCAAGACTAGATAATGCTGAATACCGGAACTTCATCCACCATTACTTGGATTGATCATCTTGATAACAACTGGATACAACGGTTTTATTAACTACATAAAGCCAATGTATTCATGTTGGCGCTTTTTCAAGGGCTTTCAGCCCAGAACGGTGAACCCGGAACCGCTCGACCCCGCATACAGCCGCCTTCCTCGTTGCCCAAACCTTTATCTTAAAGCCTATGGAAACGGGTGAACTGTGGAGGAAAAAAACCAAACAAAATCTCATAGCGGCGGATTCGGATCTGACCGAAATTCTGAAGATGCCCTTATCGGGGAGTGTCTGAAATGGGTAATGCCGGGGAGTTAAGGATCTACGAATCATCCGGCAAGGTAAATTTTTTACTGCCCGATAAAATATAGACGATTATAGATGACCAAGCACCGTTATTTCTGCTTTGGTAATCCGTTCAGTCGATCCTTGATTTCTTATCCTGCGCTCGCTATGGCAAGGTAAGCTATTCGAGTGTTAATAATAGCAAATTTTAGGCCAGATTTCTATTTAAATTGTAAATTACTAAGCTATTGATAACAGTATAAATTTAATTTCAAGCGGTCAGGAGGAGGATGGGATTGTGAAATGTTTTACATAGAGAACCATTACCGGCCTTCATAGTGCCGTTTCAGTTGCCTTGGCATGTCGAGGTCGACACGAAACACCCGCCGCCTCCCGTGTGGGAAGCGGTGGATGCCATCGCTTCGCCGTTTAATACACTGACTTCATTTGAAAAACCGCTCTCGAGGCCTTCCGTGGTTATGGCCGTCACCACAAAATGATACGTGATGCCGCTTTGCATTGCGGTCACCTCGCAGGACGGATTGTTCGGGTCGATTTCGTCGATGGCATAGAATTCGAGCCGACGATAGGAAGATGACCCGGAGCTGTCATCGCGGGCATAAAGGGTGTACCCACCAATATCCGGTTCACTGTTCGGGTCCCATGCCAGGGTTACATCGAATCCCCAGGCAACTGACAACGGAAATGCCACAACAAGGGTCAATATGACGGTTTGGTGTAATCGTCTCATATATAGGCTCCAAGACAAAGGCTTCGGCTGCTGGTGTCGATCGTTGGCGTATGATAAACAAAAGGGTTCAAGGTTCAAGGTTTAAGGTTCAAGGGTTCAAGACTAGGTAATGCTGAATACCGGAACTTAATCCACCATTACTTGGATTGATCATCTTGATAACAACTGGATAAAACGGTTTTAATAACTACATAAAGCCAATGTATTCATGTTGGCGCTTTTTCAAGGGCTTTCAGCCCAGAACGGTGCGCCCGGAACCGCTCGACCCCGGATACAGCCGCCTCCCTCTGGCCTTGCCAAAATCTTTATCTTTAATTCCTATTTGCCAGCAAAAATGATTCAGATGTGATTGTCAATAGGATTTTGCCAGCTCGACAATTACAGCGGAGTTGAAGGATCGGGATGCCGTCCAAAGTCCGGCACCCCGGCATTCGCATCTCAACTCCCTCCGTTCGGCAAGTTATAGCCGGGGGAATCGGCCCTGATTTTTCACCTTTTTCGATGTCGAGTGAAGGCGGCGAACTTGACAAAAACAATCCAAATAATATATTGTAAGCAAAAAACAATAACGTAAGGAAAAATGAAATGGCTGTGTCAACGCTCACAAAAAAAGGTCAAACAACCATTCCGAAGGAAATAAGGGCTTTTCTCAAACTCGAAACCGACGATAAAATTCTCTATCAAGTCGAAAACGACAAAGTAACTCTGCGACCCCTTAAAGGGAGCATTTTCGAACTGAGGGGGCATGTCAAAACCGAAGAAAGGCCGGTTGATTTTGAAAAAATCAGGAAAAAAACGATTAAGATCAGGGCGAGAAAGATAATCGAGGGCGACGAATGAAATTTATCGACACGAACATCTTCATTCGGTTTCTGACAAATGATATTCCTGAAAAAGCTGATGCGTGCGAGCAACTATTTCGTGAAGCGGTAGCAAATAACGAAACATTTTTTACCACCGAAATGGTCATCGCCGAAATAATCTGGGTTCTAGAGTCTTACTATGAGCGCCCCAGGAAAGAGGTACGGGAAATGGTGGAGAAGATACTGATTACTCCTTTTTTATTCTGCCCACAGAAGGATCTTATCCTCAATGCCCTCAACCTATACGACGATAAAAATATCGATTACATCGATGCGTACAATGCGTCCATCTTAAGGGAGCAGAAAATAAAGGAAGTTTATTCATATGACAGGCAATACGACAAAATTGAGTGGGTCAGTCGAATTGAGCCATAGAGGAAGAGGCCGACCTGCAAAAGAAAGGCCGTAAAATCTGCTAAAAGCATCGCAGCCACACTTCCTCTAACAGAACTTTTTTACCTCGGCCACAAACGACTCGGCATTAGTCAATGTTACCTTGGCTTCTTCCGGTAAAACATTAAATTCTGCAGCATAATCAGAGCGTTGTCGCAAATCAAAGGCATCGTGCAGCCATCGGGAAAAATTTTTTGAGAAAATACCCTGCTTGACAAAATCTCTATCGAAAAGGGCGATTGCACCGCTATGCTTCGAAGTTTCTTTCTTTCCCGGCACGAGAAGCGCCAGTACCGCATAGAACATGGCATAGTATGCCCGATTCACACAAGGTCTGATGAGCTTTTTATCCAGCAATGTCCTTGCCGCCTCAAGGGATTCATCGGCCTGTCCGAGTCGGTAATCGATTAGGGCTTTGATATTTTCGGTCATCATGCACTGATCCCTTCTCGCAGAATGTTGCTGACGATGCTGCTTTCGGACATAGGACCATTTTCGAACTGTTCATTATCAATCAAAATAGTCGTAATGACGCGCTCGTTGGCAAAACCGACTTCCCAGGCCATATCGCGTATATAGCGGTCTGCTTTCAGGTCGACTTCGTTTAAAACAATGAACACATCAAAATCGGAATCCCATGTTGCGTCACCTCTGGCTCGAGAGCCGAAGGCCCAGATACGCGCCTCTGAATACCTCCCTTTAATTCGTGTCTTGAACTCTCTGAAAATTTTTTGATCCTCTTGGGACATCATGTTAAATGATCCTTTTTTTTGATCACAATTTCCGC
>JBAPWQ010000524.1:0-8104 GCA_049283795.1 Desulfobacterales bacterium
TCCATCGTTATGCCGAAGAGCATGTCGGCGAACTCCATGCTCTTCTTGTTGTGGGTCACCATCACGATCTGGGATTTCTCGCCGATCAGTTTCAGCAGGTTGTTGAAGCGAAAGACATTGGCCTCATCCAGCGGGGCGTCGATTTCGTCCATCAGGCAGAAAGAAGCCGGGCGGATCAGAAAGAGCGAAAAGATGAAGGCGATGGCCGACAGGGCCTTCTCGCCACCGGACAACAGGCTCATGCGGGTCAGCTTCTTGCCCGGAGGGTGGATCATGAACTCGACCCCGGTTTCGAGCGGGTTGTCCGGTTCGGTCAACACCAGTTTGCCGCTGCCGCCCTCGAAGAGCCGTGGAAAAACCTCCCCCAGCTTCTCGTTGACCTGGTCGAAGGTTTCCATGAACCGCTGCTGGGTGATGCGGTTGATCTTGCGGATGACCTTGTGCAGATCTTCGATCGCCTTCTGGAGGTCCTCGCGCTGCTCGCACAGAAAGTCGTGGCGCGATTTCAACTGTTCGTATTCATTGATGGCCGCCAGATTGACATCGCCGATGCGGCTCATTTTTTCGCGCAGGCGGTTGAGTTCCGCCTCGTCGCCGGCGGTCGGGATTTCGGCGCCCGGGGCGGCCTGGAGTTCTTCGCGCAGCTCTGCGAGCTGCGGCCCGTATTCGTCAAAGGGCTTGTGGTAGTGTTCTTCGAGCCGCTGAACGATGTTATCGCGGTGTACCTGGCGCTGGGTCTGTTCGATCTCCAGCAGGCGGGTTTTTTCCTGAATCGTTTCGCGCTCGCTCTTGAGTTCGGCGATGATGCCGTCGTTTTCCTTCAGCTGGGCATCGATGGCGGCGTAGGCGGTCTCGTTGACCCCCAAGGCCTCTTCGACCTGCTTGAGTTCCTCGTACATGGCCGCCAGGGTAGCCTCGTGGACGGTGACGGCCTTTCCGGCGGCGGCGGCCTTGCGGCTTTTGAGCGTGATGTCTTCGGCCAAACTGACGAGGCGGGCGGCGCCGTCCTGCCGGAACTCCTGCAGGCGCCTTAAGGTGCTGTTGCTGTTTTCGAGCCGGGCGTTGAGCGCCGTCAGGGTGAGTTTCAGGTCGATGCTCTTCTGGTTGAAAGCGTTGAGCTGCCCGGACACGGCCTCGGCCTGCCGTGTTTTCTCGGCGACCTCTTCGCGGGCGGCGGCGATCGCGGATGTCAATTCGGCCAGGGCGGCGTCGTAGCGAGCCATCTCATCCTCGATGTCGCTTTCCTCGCCCATGAGCTGGTCGTGTTCCAGTTCGACGATCTCGAGGTGCCGCGTGGCGTGCTTCACCTCTTCGGAGGCGCGGTAAAGTGCTTTCTCGGCCTCGATGAGGGCGGCATCGATGGTGCGCTTTTGTTCGTAGAGCTGCTGCAGGTCGGTCTCGATTTTGCGGACGTCCGTTTCAGCCGCCTGCTGCTGGTCGCGGGCCTGGGCGAGTGACTGCTCGCAGTCGCGGATCTGCTCTTCCAGCGCTTTGACTTCCCGTTTTTTGGCCAGGATGCCGGGCAGCTTGTCCGCGCTGCCGCCGATCATGATGCCCTGCCGCGAGATCACATCGCCTTGGCGGGTGACGATCGTCGCCGGGTGGCGGTTGCCGCTGATCAGCGCCAGGCCGGCCGGCAGGTCCTCCGAGACGATCACGTGTCCCAGAAGGGCTTTGGCTATGGCCTCGAAGCCGGGTTTGACCGCCACGTGGTCGATCAACCGGTTCGACTCTGCGGGCAGCGGGCGGCGATCTTCCTCGATGAGCCCCAGGGCGGCGAGCGGTATGAATCCGCTGCGGCCGGCGCCGTGGGACTGAAGGTATTCGATGGCGCGCAGCCCGGTTGCGGGGGCGTCGATCAGAACATACTGCAGCGCTTCGCCCAGGACGGCCTCGACCGCCGCCTGGTATTCGGGTGTCGGCTCGAGAATATCCGCCAGCAGGCCGACGACTTCCTTGTTACCGGCCGCACCGGCGACCGGCTCGCCGTCAGGGGTGCGGCCCCGTCCGCCGCCGAATTCGGGGGCCCGCATGATCGCCTTGACGCCATCGCGATACCACTCGAAATTTTCCTCCATTTTCTTCAGGGTCGCATAGGTCGAGCGCGCGGTAGTGCGTTCCAGTTCGAGGGTCTGGACCTGTTTGACCTGGCGGGCCAGGACCGCCCGTTTTTCGTCGTTTAACCGCCGCACCCGCTCCAGGTCTTCCTTGAGAACGGCGGCTTCCCCCGTCAGGCGCTCCAGATCGGTTCGGCCCTTTTCTTCCGCGCTGCGTCCCTGGGCGACTCGCTGGCGGGCGAGGGCGGCCTCCTCTCCGGCGCGCTTCAACCGGCGCTGCAGGTTCTCCTTGTTGCTGGCGGCATTCTGAAAAATATTGCGATAGCGCGCCTCTTCGGTCAGGCGCTCCATCAGGGCGGCCTTGCTGGCTTCGAGCGTGGAATTCATGCCGTCGATGCGGGCCTTGATATCGGCCGCCGCCGCCTGCTCCCGGTGCAGGCCCTGGCGCGCGGCGTCGGTTTCGGCCCGCAGGCGGGTGATTTCCTCCCGGGCCTCTTCGATTTCAGAATCGATTTTTTGGTTCTTGTCCTCCAGGTCCGCGCGCGCGGCCTCGAGTTCCCTGGACTCGGCCGCCAGGCGCTCGATTTCCTGGCGCTGATGGCCCAGATCGTTTTCCGTGCGGTCGACTTTTCGCTGCAGGTCGAATTTGCGCGCTTTCTGGTCCGAAATTTCCTGGTTTTTCTGGAAGCGCTGCAGTTTGATTTCCTCGATCGCGGCGTCGAGTTTCTTGAGCCGCGAGGTGTTGCCGAGGTCGGCGTCCTTGAATTCCCGGAGCAGCCGGTCGGTTTCGTCGTAGCGGCGGCTCATCCGTTCGTAGTTCAACAGCGACAGGCGGACATCGAGCGCATCGGCGCGCCGCTGGTACTGCTTGAAGTGTTCGGCCTTGCGGGCCTGGCGTTTCAGGCCACCCATCTGCCGCTGAATTTCACTGACGATGTCCGACACGCGCAGCAGGTTCTGACGGGTCGCCTCGACTTTGCGCAGCGCCTCGGTCTTGCGGTTTTTGTAGCGCGTGGTGCCGGCGGCCTCTTCGATGAAGTAGCGCCGTTCCTCCGGGCCGGCATCGATGATGGCGCCGATGTTGCCTTGCTGGATGATGGCGTAGGATTTGGAGCCCAGTCCGCTGCCGAGAAAGACATTGTGGATGTCTTTCAGCCGGCAGGGCTGCTTGTTCATGAGGTAGGCGCTTTCGCCGGACCTGAAGAGGCGCCGCGTGAGCATGATCTCGGTGAAGTCTTTCAGCTCCTCGGGCGCCGAACCGTTGTCGTTGGCCAGGGTCAAGGTCACTTCGGCCATGTTGAGCGGCGGCTTCCCGGTCGATCCGGCGAAGATGACGTCCTCCATCGCCTTGCCGCGCAACTGTTTGACGCTCTGCTCGCCCATGACCCACCGCAGCGCGTCGACGATGTTGCTCTTGCCGCAGCCGTTGGGGCCGACAATGGCCGACACGCCTTGTGGAAACTGGATGTCGGCTTTATCGCAAAAGGATTTAAATCCTGTAATCTCAAGCCTTTTAAGCTTCATTAACGCCTATTTCCTTCGAGAGCGAGCGCTTGGGAAACGTCGTTGAGCCAATCAGGGAAACAATAGCAGGACAGGGGGCCGATGTAAAGGGAAAAGCACAATGGAAAGGGTGATTTAGACGGGTAAAATACAATATGTGGGGGGCCGGTGGGCCCCGGTTGGGGCGGTTGAGCCGGTTTGCCCGTTAGTCGGTTAGCCCGTTGGCCGGTTAGCCCGTTGGCCCGTTGGCCGGTTGGGTTGATCGCGTGCCATTGACACCCCCAAACCCGTAGGGGCGGGCCTCTGTGCCCGCCCTTCTTGTCGATTCGCTACCAATCGTGCAAGCGCCCGGAACCGTCCGAAGGCGGAGGGGCGAAAAATTTTTCGCCCTCGTTGGGTCGGTTGGGTCGGTTGGGTCGGTTAGCCCGTTAGCCGGTTAGCCCGTTGGCCGGTTGGGTCGGTTGGGTTGATCGCGTGCCATTGACACCCCCAAAGCCTACGGAGATGCGGAGGGCGATAGGTTGCCAGGTTCAACAGGCCAACCGGCAAACGGGCCAACCGGCCAACCGGCCAACCGGCAAACCGGCAAACGGGCAAACCGGCAAACCGGCAAACGGGCCAACCGGCTCAACCTCTCCTCACAGAATCTGACTCAGAAACATCTTCGTCCGGTCGTGGGTGGGGTTCTTGAAGAAGTGCTCGGGCGTGCCGACCTCGACGATGCGGCCTGCATCCATGAAAATCACGCGCTCCGCCACCTCCCTGGCAAACCCCATCTCGTGGGTGACGCACACCATGGTCATGCCTTCCTTGGCGAGCGTCTTCATCACGTCCAGGACCTCGCCGATCATTTCGGGGTCCAGGGCCGAGGTCGGCTCGTCGAACAGCATCACCTTGGGGTTCATGGCCAGGGCGCGGGCGATGGCCACGCGCTGCTGCTGACCACCGGAGAGCTGATCCGGGTAGACGGTGGCTTTTTCCTGAATGCCGACCTTTGTCAGAAGGGCCATGGCCGTGTCGGCGGCTTCCTTTTTAGAGCGCTTGCGCACCACGCGCTGGGCCAGGGTGACGTTTTCCACCACCGTCTTGTGGGGGAAAAGGTTGAAGGACTGAAAGACCATCCCGACCTCCGCCCGCACCTTGTTGATGTCGGTCTTGGGATTGAGGATGTCGATGCCGTCGATGATGATGTGCCCGCTGGTGGCGGTCTCCAGGTGGTTGAGGCACCTGAGAAAGGTGCTCTTGCCGGATCCCGACGGACCGATCACGACCACGACCTCGCCGGCCGCGATGCGGGTCGAGACGTCGACCAGGGCTTCGACCTCGTGCGGGACATAGAAGGTCTTGTATACGTTGCGGGCGTCGATCACGTCGTCATGGTCCTCCTCTCCAGGTACTGCACGAACATGGACAGCGCGAAGGTCATCACCAGGTACAGGCCCGCGCAGACGAAGAACATCTCGAAGGGGTTGAGCTGGGTCGTGATGACCTCGCGCGTGGCCTTGGTCAGTTCCCGCACGGCGATGATGCCCAGCAGCGACGAGTCCTTGATCAGGCTGATGAACTGGCCGGCCAGCGGGGGCAGGATCCGCCGCATGGCCTGGGGCATGATGATGTGGCGCATGGACTGGGCGTAGCTCATGCCCAGGGAGCGGGCGGCTTCCATCTGCCCGCGGCCGATCGACTGGATGCCGGCCCGCACGATTTCGGTCACATAGGCGCCGGTGAAACAGGCCAGGGCCGCGATGCCGTACCAGAGCCCCGGAATTTCGTGGATGCCGTAGGCGAGCAGCATCTGGTTGACCATGGTGCCCACGACGAAATACCAGATGAAGATCTGGACCAGCAGCGGAGAGCCGCGGATCAGTTCGACGTAGGTGATCGCCAGCCACTTGGCGGCCGGGTTGTCCGATATCCGCGACAGTCCGCCGATGATGCCGATGATGATGCCGAAGATGATCGCGAACAGGCTGACCTTGAGGGTGATCCACAGCCCCTGCAGCATGATTCCGGCCTGCCACTGGCCATAGCTGGCCAACGTGTCGCCGGGATAGACGAAGTCGTGGACCGCCACGCGCAGGTCGCGAGTCGGAACGGTGAAAGTTTTCTCCTCGCCATCGCCCTTCACCACGATGCGGGATTGGTCGTTTACGGGCGTGATGCCGGCGACGGTTCCCTGGATATCGGCCTTGATCTCCACCTGCTTGTGATACAGGAACGCCGAGGGGATCTTGTGCCAGGCCCAGACGTAGTCGATCCGCATGGTGGCGAAGTAAATCAGGAAGATGATGGAAAAAATGACGGCTAAAAAGACCCCGACCCAGAAATAGTATGTTTTTTTCGGCATGGCGCGCCGAACTTTGGCTTCTCTGCCCATCGCTGACTCTTCTTTATCGATGCCCGGCTTGGCGGGGTCTGCAGTCGGGATCGGGCGGTCGCCGACCCCTGCGGCTCAGGCCTGCGGATGAAAGCCCGAGCCGCCGTTCAATAGACACTGTCAGGGTCGGTGGATTACTTGATCTGCTTGATCCAGTCGGTGCTCTTGATCCATTTGTTGTAAACCTGATCGTAGCGGCCGTCGTTCTTCATCTGCCGCAGGAAGTTGTTCAGCCAGTTCATGAAGTCCGGATCGCCCTTGCGGATGGCCCAGGCCAGCGGCTCGTAGGTGAACGGTTCGTCCAGGAAGATCAGCTTGCCCTCACCCTGTTGGGCCATGAAGGTCGCGCAGAAGGGCAGGTCGTAAATCGTGGCATCGGCCTTGCCGGTCAGCACTTCGAGCGCCGCCTCGGACTCCACCTCGAAGGACTTGTAATTGGCCTTGGGGATCAGGCGCTTGATCGCCTGCTCGCCGGTGGTCCCCAGCTTGGAGCAGACGGTGAACTTGGGATCGTTGAGGTCCTTGTAGGACTTCACCTGGTCGGCCCACTTCTTGTTGAGCAGGATGGTCTGGCCGACGATGATGTAAGGGTCCGCGAAATTGATCTTCAGGTTGCGTTCCTGGGTAATGGTCATGCCGCTGATCAGGATGTCGAATTTCTTGGTGACCAGGGCCGGGATGATGCCGTCCCAGGCCGTGTTGACCGGCACGAACTTGACGCCCATGGCCTTGGCCATCTCCTTGGCGATGTCGATGTCGAACCCGATGAAATTGCCCTGTTTGTCGGCCATTTCGAAGGGCAGGTAGCCGGCTTCGAAACCGACGCGCAGCTCCCCGCGCTCGACGATGTCGTTCACGGTCGATTTTCGGGCCAGATCGATGTCATCGGCGAGGGCGCCGGTCGCGGAAATAAGCGCCAGCACCAGCAGCGTGGCCAAACCAGTCCATAAGCCTTTTTTCATAGTCTTGCCTCCTTCAGGTGAGTTTTAACAGGGGCCGTGCGGCAACGGGCCATATGGGCGCCCTTTTCAATAGGATTTCCCCTTCAATAGGATTTCCCTTCCTTGAGCAATTCCCGGAAAACCATGCGGGTGTCGCATTGGGGACAGCGGGGGACGTCTTCGTTCTGAATGTCGACAATCTCCGTGTATCTGCATTTAGGGCAGATGACTTCGACGGGCTCCGGTCTTTTTTTCTTGGGGGTCGTCATAGGGGTACCGATCGTTTAACGCGACTTAAAGGCGTCTCAGAAAATAATTTCTCTTTGTCTATACCATAAAAGTCGGGAATGTAAAGCCTTGTTTACCGGCACGGTTCGGTGGCGTCGGGGCGATCGTGGTGCAAGAAACCGCCGCGGCCGGTACGAATCGCCCGCCGCCGGCTAAGATGACCGGACGGCGTAAAATCTTGACAATTTGGCGTGCGGGCGGCTATGGATGACATTCGTGTCGATGGCTCATCACCAGCAAACCTATAAATGGAGGGACGTTATGCCCGGTGCCAAAGTTATCACGGCCGAAAAGTTGCTGAGGATTCCGGAAGTCCGGGAAGTCACCAGTTCGGTTTCGCGCGAACTGGTGGAAAGGCGGCGCAGCCAGCCGGCGGTATGTGATGTCTACAACCACCCGTTCACGGCCTTGAAAACCGACGACCGCTACCGGTTCGAGATCAACACGGAGGCCCGGCGGCAGCTGCCGGACATCATCGACAACGCCGTGCAGGCTATCGTCGGCCTCGATCAGGCCGATGACGCTTTTACCAGGACCTATCGTCGTCGGCGACATATCGGGATCGTCTTCTCGGGCGGGCCGGCGCCGGGCGGGCACAACGTGATCGCCGGGCTGTGGGACGCGGCCAAAAAGGCGAATGCGGAGACCAAGATATTCGGCTTCATCCTCGGCCCCGACGGCATCATCGAAAATGAAGCCGTCGAGCTGACCGCGGAGCTGGTCGATGCCTACCGCAACCTGGGCGGATTCACCATGATCAAAACCGGTCGCTCGAAGATCGACACCGCCCAGAAGATGGCCCTCTCGCGCGAAACCTGCAAGGCCCTGGCGCTGGATGCGCTGGTGATCGTCGGCGGTGACGATTCCAACACCAACGCCGCCTTTCTCGCGCAGGAACTCCTCAAAGACGGCGTCCAGGTGATCGGGGTTCCCAAGAC
>JBAPWQ010000525.1:0-3705 GCA_049283795.1 Desulfobacterales bacterium
ATCAATCCCCTGGTCCGGCGCCGCTTCGAATTGAAGCAAACAGCCTACATTTTCGAGTTGAACCTCGACGGCCTGATCCCGCTGATTCCCGCCACGAAAAGCTCCCGGCCACTGCCCAAGTTTCCGGCTGTTTCCCGGGATGTCACGCTCATTGTCGATCGGCGCATCGAAGCGGGAATAATTCTTGACCGGATCGAAAAAATGAACGAAGAATTGATTGAAGGCTTGCAACTCTTCGATATCTTCGAAGGCCGTCCGATTCCCGAGGGGCGCAAGAGCATCTCTTTTAGAATCGTCTACCGTTCGCCGGCGCGAACTCTGGAAGATGAAGAGATCAACCGGCTTCATCAGCAGGTCACCGGGCACCTGCTGGAAGAGTTCAGGGCTTCCCTTCCGGCTTGATCACCGACAGCCGCTGGTCACGCATAAAGACAATGCCAGAAAAACCGCTCCTACCGGACAAGCTTTATTTCAAGATCGGCGAGGTGAGCAAGATCGCCCAATTGCCGACCTATGTGCTCCGTTTCTGGGAAAACGAATTTTCGTGCATCCGTCCCAAGCGCACCAGTTCGGGCCAACGGTTGTACCGGCGCGCCGATGTCGAAACCGTCCTCAAGATTCGCCATCTTCTGCATGAAAGGAAGTTTACCATCGAAGGCGCCCGGCAGTTTCTCTCGACACGCACCGACGACCAGCCCCCACCGCCGGCGGTACCTCTGAGCACGAAAGAAATAAAGACCGAATTGGAAAGCATCCGCAGGCTACTGGACGAGCCCTAAACGCTCTTGGAGGCCGGCGCCGCGACGGAAAAAGGCGGCGGATCGGCATGTCCGGACGGCCGGCCGGTGATGGCCGACGAAGGCGGGGGAAGTTCTTTCGTAACGGTAAACGCCCGAACGGGATGGAACTTGCCCTTGGCTCGCACCGCCTCGATTTCCACCAGTTCGAAATCGTTTGCGATGCAGTTGCGCGAGTTTTCGGAGATGATGATCTGGCCTTCCCGGGCGGCGGTGCACAACCGCGAGGCCGTGTTGACGGTGTCGCCGATGACCGAATAGCTCATGGTCTGCGACGAGCCGATATAGCCGGCCACCAGCGTGCCCGTGTTGATGCCGATGCCGATCTTCACCGCCGGCTTGTTTGCGGCGCGGCGGCTGCGGTTGAACGCCTCGAGTTCTGTCCGAACCGCCAGCGCGGCACGGACCGCCCGCGCCGGGTCGTCGTCATGGGCGATCGGGGCGCCCCAGATCACCATGATTTCGTCCCCCATGAATTTGTCAACCGTCCCTTCGTAACGAAACACCACCGACACGACGACTTCGAAGTACTCATTGAGCATCTGAAGCACTTCACCGGGCGGCGTGCGCTCGCTCATGGCGGTAAACCCGCGGATGTCGACGAACATGACGGTCGCCACCCGCGACACGCCGCCCTTTTCGACTTTGAGCTTTCCCGACACCACCAGTTCGGCCAGGTCGGGCGAGAGCAGCCGCTGGAACCGTTCGCGGGTCAGCCGGTCTTTTTCCAGCTTTTTGGCCACCTCGCGCCGTTCGTTGATCGTAAACTGCGCGTGCGAGCCAAAAATGACGAACAGGCACAAAACGATCAGCCGCGTCCAGATATCGCGCATGTCCGCCCCGAGAATCCGGTGCAGAACGGGGCCTTCACTCGACATGAAAATCGCCACGAACGAGTCGAGCAACCAGTACACCGCGGCGATGCCGCAGCCGATCAACACCATCTGATCGGTGAAATAGACCCGATTCTTGGGTTTCTCTTCCACATTTTCGCTTGTCTGATCGGCGATTAATCGGCGCATGGGTAAGTTGGCAACTCTTGGTTTCCGTCCAGAAATGACCCTATTCCGCGGTTCCGGCGTCCATCAAACCCAGGCGTGACAGGTCTGGCAGAATCGGTTGAATTCTACCAAAGCCCGCCGCAATAGTCCAGGCGCTTCAAAAATAATCGATGATAATTATTGACAAAGTATTAAATGTATCCTAATTAGGTCCTGCTGTGAGCGGGCATAGCTCAGCTGGTAGAGTACAAGCTTCCCAAGCTTGGTGTCGCGAGTTCGAATCTCGTTGCCCGCTCCAATTCTTCTCCGCCTTTCCTTTTTCAGAAGGCTGAGTGATAGTCGAACCGAGCAGTAAGCGGTTCATCGTCTTATTAAAGGTTAATATAATGAATCGGTCATATTAACACTCTCAAAGACTCACTCGGACTGGAAGAAAACGGGCGGACGCCCGTTTTTTGCGTTTTTGAGGACCGAGCCGGAAAATGTTGAAAAAACTACGGAACAGGCCCAAACCCGGCCGTGAAGCGGGCGCCGCGGTGGCCCCGGCCGCACAAACCGGCCTGGAGCTGGTCGCGCGGCAGGTTTTTTCCATTGCCGAACCTCTGTGTGAAGCCGAAGGGATCGAACTTGTCTTCGTCGAATTTCACTCGGAAGCCGCCGGCAGGGTCCTGCGGATCTATATCGACAAACCCGGCGGCGTCACGCTGGACGACTGTGCCGCCGTCAGCCGCCAGCTCACCGATGTCCTGGATGTCAGTCTGGAGGACATCGGCGCGTACAGCCTCGAGGTGTCGTCTCCGGGGCCCGAGCGACCGCTCGGAAAAGTCGAGGATTTCGAGCGCTTCAAAGGAAAAAAGATAAGAGTTCAGACGTCGCGGCCGCTCGACGGCCGGAAAAATTTCACCGGTATTCTGGCGGGGTTGATGGACGGACAGGTCACCCTGATGATCGACAAGGAAACCGTCTCCATCCCGCACATCGCAATAAAAAGGGCGCGACTGATCAATCACGGAGATTAGCGATGCAAATATCAGACATCAAACGGGTTGTCGAGCAGGTGAGCAAAGACAAGGGGATTTCACGCGATGTCCTCATCAAGGCCCTCGAGGAAGCCTTGAAATCCGCCGCTCGCAAAAAATTCGGCAACAAGATGGAGATCGAGGTCCAATACAACGAAGAGGTCGGTGAAATCGAGGTGTTCCAGTTCAAGGAGGTCGCCGAGGTCATCACCGAGCCGGCGCTGGAGATCAGCCTCGAGGAGGGCCGCAAACTCGACGCGGAATGTGAAATCGGCGACAGCCTCGGCACGAAAATGGACACCTCGACCTTCGGCCGGATCGCGGCCCAGTCCGCCAAGCAGGTCATCATTCAAAAGATCAAGGATGCCGAAAAGGACGCGGTCTTCGCCAGTTTCATCAACCGCAAGGGCGAGCTGATCAACGGCATCGTCCAGCGCATCGACCGGGGCGACATCATCGTCAATCTGGGCCAGACCGAAGGGATCGTGCCGGTGCGCGAACAGGTCCCCCGCGAAGGCTACCGCCGCGGCGACCGCATCCGGGCGCTGATCCTGGAGGTCCTGCACGAAAGCCGCGGCCCGCAGGTCATCTTGTCGCGGACCCATGTCGATTTTCTGATCAACCTGTTCAAAATGGAAGTGCCGGAAATAAGCGAAGGGATCGTGAAAATAATGGGCGCGGCGCGAGAACCCGGCGTGCGGGCCAAGATCGCCGTCGCCTCCAGCAACGCCGATATCGATCCGGTGGGTGCCTGCGTCGGGATGAAAGGCAGCCGCGTGCAGAACGTCGTCCAGGAACTGCGCGGAGAAAAGATCGACATCATTTCCTGGCACGTTGACCCCGCCAGATATGTGTGCAATGCTCTGGCCCCGGCGGAGATCTCGCGCG
>JBAPWQ010000526.1:0-15204 GCA_049283795.1 Desulfobacterales bacterium
GTATAAAGGAAGTCCTCAATCGATCGCTTCTTGCCGTTGTTGTTGCCTTCGGTCAGATCGACTCTGTGCTCACCGTAGACCAGGAAACAGTGCGGCATGGGTACATAGGGCAGTCCATATCGATCGAGAATTTTACCCGTGCCCGTGACGATCTCCTCGGTCATCGCGTAAATGCCGATCGCCTTTTCGATCGACAGCCCTGATTCCTCGGCCAGGGTCGCAATGACCGCATGCTTGGTCGTGCACGAGCCAAATTTTTCTTTGAACAGAATCATCAGGTCGTCTCGATTTGAATTGTATCCATAGGGCAGTTCATGAACATAGCGGCAGGCATCGATGAACCCATTGATACCCAAGCTCAGAAATTTGTCTGACACAGGACCCGCTGTCTTGATGACCGCATTCGGAAAAACTGTAAATTTATCCATTTCCTCACCAGCGATTGATCATTCTTTATGGTATGTATCCCGCAGGATCTCGATGGGATGCCAGACTGGATGGAAGTAAGCCTTTGATCAATATCCGCCCCTCTCGGGTACGCCGAGCTTCTCGAAGGCGGCAACAATGCTTTTTTTGTCTAAAAAGCCCACGTGACGTTCGACCTCCCGGCCCGTCTTGTCGTAGAAAATCTGGGTCGGAATGGCCCGGATGTCAAAGCGATCCACCTGCTCTCGATGTTCCCAGACATCGATGAAGACAATGGAAGCGCGTCCGGCATATTCTTTTTTCAGCTCCTCGATAATGGGCGCCATCATCTTGCAGGGGATGCGCTTGGTCGCGCCAAGATCGACCATGGTAACCAGACCCGGAGTGGGAACCTGTAGACTGACGGATTTCTGGAAATCACCGGCAAACGCCGGTACCACTGTCCAGACGGCAAGCATCGTCAAAATAAAAAACAAGTGGTTCGATTTTTTCATTGATCTCCCTTCACTTATCGGCTTCCGGCCTTTATGGGTTTTTACAAGACTCAGACGGGTATCAACAGGACCGGTATCCGGCATTCACGCAGTACCCTGTGAGACGTACTCCCCAATAGGACCTCTTGGATTCGTCCGTGACCGCAGCGGCCCATAACCAAAACATCGAACGCGCCTGTTGCCGTATGGTGCAGAATACGCTCAGCGGCCTTGCCCGGTTCCACCATCACGTTTTGGAAAATAAAGCGACACTCCGCCATATGCTCGGCGGTCTCGGCACAAAAGCGTTCGAGACGGGCTTTGATCTCCACGACAAGCTCTTCTGAACTTTTCAGCCGGAGTTCATCCACTCCTCCGTATTCCAGGTATGCTGCCAGAAGCAGTTCAGCGTTGGGTGGCAGCTTTTCGACCACGTGCAGCACTGTGATACGCGCAGCGCAGGCATCGGCCAGGCTGGTTGCATAATTGAAGGCATGGTCGGCATTTTCCGACAAATCGGTGGCAACCAGGATGCGGGTGAATTGGGGTTTTGAAATTGACATCGCTCACTGCTCGCACGTCACGTGGCAGACGCCGGTGGGGGTTTGCACCGCATAGGGGAAATACCTGCGTTTGAACCATAGCGCCACATTTACCAGGGCGATGAGCACCGGCACCTCCACCAGCGGGCCGATCACCGCGGCAAAGGCTTCCCCGGAGTTGATCCCGAACACGGCCACGGCCACGGCGATGGCTAGCTCGAAGTTGTTGGAGGCCGCCGTAAAAGACAACGTCGTGGTCTGCTCGTAGGTAGCCCCCAGTTTCGTGGACATGAAAAAGCTGATCAAAAACATAACCAGAAAATAGATGCACAGCGGAATGGCGATGCGCACCACGTCCAGGGGCAGCTTGACGATGTATTCGCCTTTTAAGGAAAACATGACCAGGATTGTGAACAGCAGGGCGATCAGCGTGATGGGGCTTATTTTGGGAATGAATTTTTCATGATACCACCGCTCGCCCTTGGTCTTGAGGCCGATGATGCGGGTGATCAGCCCGGCGATGAAGGGAATGCCCAGGTAGATGAAGACGCTTTCGGCGATCTGGCCGATGGTGATGTCAACTACCGCACCCTCGATTCCGAACCATCCCGGCAGGATGGTGATGAAGAACCAGGCATAGACCGAGAAAAACAGTACCTGGAAAATGGAGTTGAAGGCCACCAGGCCCGCGCAATACTCGGCGTCTCCCTTGGCCAGGTCATTCCAGACCAGGACCATGGCGATGCAGCGCGCCAGGCCGATCATGATCAACCCGACCATGTATTCGTGATGGCCGGAGAGAAACGCAATAGCCAGCAGGAACATCAGGATCGGGCCGATGATCCAGTTTGCACCAGGGACAGAACCAGCACCTTGACGTCGCGGAACACGAAGCCCAGTTTTTCATATTTCACCTTGGCCAGGGGCGGGTACATCATTAGAATCAGGCCAATGGCGATGGGAATGTTGGTGGTGCCCACGGAAAAGAGGTTGATGAAATTCTTGATCTCCGGAAACAGATAACCGCCACCAACACCCACAAACATGGCCAGAAAAATCCACAGGGTGAGAAAGCGGTCCAGAAAACTTAACTCACGTATGGTTGAGTCGGTCATACTTCCTCCTTAATTACGTGGAACAAACTGGTCGGTTTCATGAATGGCATCGGGCAGACGCTCCGCGAGGGTCCCGCTTCTCTCTTTCAAATGTTCTTCGCATTCAGGCAGCAGGACGGGGTTGTCTGCTGCACAGGATTTCCGGATCGATTTTCAGGATCTCGTCCAGGCGCAGGTTGTCCTGCATATATTGTGGGCTGTCGACAAGGGAACGAAAAACCCATTCCAACGCAGCGGTGATCTGTCCCGGCGCATCCTCTCCGGATAGACGATAATACATCCACCGACCCTCTTTTCGGCTGTCGATCAGGCGCGCATTCCTGAGGATGGACAGATGTTTGGAAACCGACGAAGGTGCAAGGCCGAGCAGTTCGATCAGCTGACACACACACAGTTCGCGCTCCTGCAGTGCCCCCAAAATTCGAATCCGGGTTTCGTCGGCCAGTGCCTTGGTGGTTCTGACAAGGTGTCTCATGGCATCAATACTATATTTCGCTAATTAACGAAGTATAACATTTATATTTTTACCCGGCACATGTCAAGCTGAAGTTGATGCCGGCCGGAAAAATGGATCCATTTCTTGCGCAGTCGCCCTATAGTTGAAATGTGTGCGGTCCTCGTCCGTAAGAGATAGAAATACTCGCCCAAAGGGATCGCTCAAAAATAACTTAACATTTTGAATCATCGTCAAATTTTACGGTTATCAGTGTCATGTCGTCCTCGGCCGACAAGCCCCGGCAACATCTGGTGTTCAATTTCAGACGCCAACTGCACCCAAACTTTTTCGGGGAGGCTTTCGTTTTCCAATTCCATTTGGTGGATCTTCTTTTTGAGTTCATCCATTATGGCTATCTCCCTATTGCTCGCCCTTCTTGGGCACGCCGAGTTTCTCGAAGGTGGCCACGATACTCTTTTTGTCCATGAAACCGACGTGGCGGCTGACCTCTTTGCCGGCCTTGTCATAAAAAATCTGGGTCGGAATGGCCCGGATGCCGAAGCGTTTCACCTGTTCGTTGTGCTCCCAGACATCGATGAAAACAATGGCAGCACGGCCCGCGTACTCTTTCTGCAGCTCCTCGATAATAGGGGCCATCATCTTGCAGGGGATGCACTTGGTTGCCCCAAGATCCACCATCGTGACCAGGCCCGGGGTGGGAACCTGCGGAATCGCGGCGCGCAGGGTATCGCCGGCCAGCGCCGGCGCCGCCGCCCAGCCGGCAAGCATCATCAAAATGAAAAACAATCGCTTCGATTCTTGCATTGATCTCCCTTCTGTTATCGGTTTCCGGGCCGCATGCGTCTTTAGCCCGTTAAAACGGTATCAACAGAACCGGTTTCCGGCAGTCAAGCAGCACGCTTTGGGCCGTACCGCCCACCAACGCCGCTACGGTATGGGCCTTGACCTGCAAGACAAGCTCTTCTTCGCTTGCCTGCCTGAGGTCATCGACATCCCTGTATCCCCAATACGCCGCGGCGTTGGGCGGCAGTTTCTCGACCACAGGCACAGACGTTGGGTTTTAAAAGCGGTTACGAATCGCCATGTCTCCTGGCTCACACATCACATGACATCGGCCGTTGGGGATATCAGGCGCATGCCTTTTGTCTTGCGGTTACTGGATCATCCCGGTGACGAAAATGGGGATGGTCGGCCGCAGTTTGCTGTCGGTGCGGACATAGAGGGCATCGGCGTAGAAGCCCTTTGCCGTGCGGGTGTTTTCCACGCGGATGACGCAGCGGTTTTTCCCCTCGGTGCAGCGCTCGGTCAGTTCGTACTTGATGAACGTTCCATTTTTGGCTTTTATCTCCCCGATCGAAAAGGGCAGGTCCTTTCTGGGGATAATTTCGACTTCGGCGACCAGCGGTGATCCCGCCGGCCCGACCAGACGAACACGCTCGGGCCGTATCTCGGCAAATTTCTCCACCATGCCCGTTACGGCCACTTCGATCCATGGTCGATTGGGATCATTGGTTTGGATGCGCACGCTTTCGCGAATTTTACCCCCGCCGTAGCCTTCGGTGTTGAGGTTGACGTCAATGGTTCCCTCCTGCCCGGGAGGGATCTGCCGCACGCTGGAAGCGGCCGTACACCCTCAGCCGGATTCAATCTTGAGGATCTCCAGGGGTGCCTCACCTCGGTTGTGAAGAATAAACCGGTGCGCGATCCGGCTGCCTTCCACGACCGGCTGGAATTCGAAAACGCTTTCGGGCAGAAAAGCCTGCGGCCCAAAGGACGGCGTATTGTCCGCCGGGGCGCAAACCGGAATAAGAAGCATGGATGCGATACCAAGGATCAACAATTTTTTTCGCACTAGCTGGCCTCCCTCAATTTGACGGTTGCCGACACTCCCGTGAGCGTTCATGGCCCGCGGATGAAACAAGCGCCGGTCGGAAGAAAAGGACATTCAGGATCAAGTAGACCGATACGGCCAGAAAACCGATGTCACGGAGGACGGTCCACATGTCGATCGGCCCGGAGGTTGTGTCGGTCGAAAAACAGCCGCAGTAAATATCCAGTCCGCGGACCTGGTTGAACACCAAGGCGCCGATGAAAATCGACAGCAGCGCGGTGCTTGCCGCCGTCGCCCCCGGCAGCCAGAAACCGGTGACCAGGCAAAACCCCAGCAGCAATTCCAGCCAGGGCAGGACAAGGGCCGTCAGGTTGACCGCCATGTCCGGCAGGATCTGGTAATTGTAAACGGCTTGGGCAAAGGCCTGGGGATTCAAAATTTTGTCATAGCTGGCGTAAAGGAACACTGTGCCCAGCAGCAGGCGCAACGCAAGGAACACAATTTGTTGCATCCTTTGGCGGATTTGGACATCCTCGAGCACGCTTCTTTCTTGCGTTTTCGAAATGCTGTCCGTCTCCCCGTTGCAAGCCATTGCACACAGAAGGGTGCCCTGACCGCAGGAAGAGGTTTCAAACTGAAGCACTGGGTGGTCGATGCGGAAGCGGTGCAGCAGCTCATGCTTGATGCGGTCGGTCAGATGCTCGGTGCGACTGACCGGCTGATCCGGCACCACCACGTGACAGGAAAATGCAGTGCTATTGGAGGACACCTGCCAGGCATGCAGGTAGTGAACGCCCAGGACCTCCGGCAGGCGGCACAGGTGTTCACGAATCGCTTCAAGGCTGATATGGCCGGGAGTGGCGTTCATAAGCACCGCCGTGGACTCCTTGAGAAGGCCCCATCCGTTTTTCAAGATAAACACAACGATCAAGACCGACAGCAGCGGGTCGAGCCAGTACCACGGATAAAACATCAGCAAGACACCGTTGATGAGGACCGCCACCGAGGTGAGCAAATCCCCCACCATGTGCAGAAAGGCGCCGCGCACGTTCAGGCTGTGGGCCGCATCCCGGTGCAGCAGCCAGGCCGACAGCCCGTTGCCGACAACGCCGACACCGGCCAAAATGATCACGACAAGGCCGTTGACCGCCTGGGGATTAAAAAAGCGCTCAACCGCATGATAAAGAATAATCCCGGAAGCCCCGGCCAACAGCAGCACGTTGATCAGGGCGGCCATGATTTTGGCCCGACGGTAGCCAAAGGTGTTGAACGCCGTGGCGCCCCTGCGGCCGATGCGAAAGGCGATGTAGGAAATCAGCAGGGCCGTGAAGTCGCTGAAATTGTGCACGGCATCCGAGATCAGGGCCACGCTGCCCGCCAGCAGGCCGCCGATGATCTGGACCGTTGGAATGATCAGGTTCAGCGCCAGGGTGACCAGAAGCCGGGGACCGCTGGTGTCCTGCAGCGCCGGGCCGTGATGGTGTCCCGCGCAGCCTTGGGCGCTGTTTTCCTCTGGATGGTCATCACACACGCAAATGTTTCCCTCGGGTACATGTTCTTTTATGCTCTGTTCTTTGATCATGGCATCAGCTTCTAAACTCTGTCGGCAGCCCGGCCTGCTGCCATACCGTCCAGCCGTTGACCAGCACGCGGACGTTTTCAAAGCCCATTTCCTGCAGGAAAAGGGCCAGCTCGTGGCTCAGGTCGCAGCTTTCCCCGTCGCAATAAGTGATAATCGCGGATGCGCCCTCCAGTCGGTCTGTCAGTTCCATGAAATAGCGGTCCACCTCCTGCCAGGGCAGGTTCAACGCGCCGCGGACATGCCCCTTAGCATATTGGTTTTGCGGCCGGGCGTCCAGGAACAGGACCGCTTTCCGCTCGAACAAACCGGCGGCTTCGTCAAGGCTGATGACCAGGCTCTCGCCAGCGGCATCGGCGTAACGCGCCTGCTCCGACCAGTCACCGACAAAGGTGATACCGTCGGAACGAAAATTGTTGACCGCGATACCGATCACGCATGCCGTGATGACCAGCAGCGGAACTTGCCATGCGGCCTGTTTCAATTTTTCCTGCAACATCGATTCGCCTTTCCCAAACAATCATGCTCAGCTCACGAACGGCCCGGCGATAAAATAGACGCCCAGCAGCGCGATCACCACGCCGGCCCCGCGCCGGAACCACATACTGGCCCCCTGCCAGGCGCTGTTTTCGGTCACTTTGCGCACCAGGGCCGTGGAACTGCCGGCCGCGGCAATGGGCAGACAGTGTCCCAGGGCGAAAAGGATCATCATCACCGAGCCGGCAACGATTTTCTGCTGAACGGTAACGATGGCCAGAATCGGCGCGATGAAGCCGAAGGTGCAGGAACCGGAAAGAATGCCGTAGGCCAACCCCAGTCCGAAGGCGCCGTGAATGCCCCGCAGCTTCAGCCGATAGAGCAGCGAACCGGACATCGAACAGGCCTGAACCCCCAGCATGCCCAGCGCCACCCAGAGCAGCACCGCACCGACCAGCACCTGCCACCAGACGCCCACATCGCCGAGCATGCGGCCCAGCATGGCGCAGACGATGCCCACGGCCGCAATGGTAATGAACAGCCCCAGCGAAAAAGCGCCGGCGAACCAGATTGCCTTGCGGGGATGGATAGCCGTTTCCTGCCCGCCCACGTAGGCTACGATCAACGGGATCGAAGCCAGGTGGCAGGGGCTGAACAGCACGCTGACCATGCCCCAGGCAAACGCACCCATTGCAGCAAAAGCGATACCGCCGGTCATCCACTCATTTACCGTCAAGAAGTATTGGTCCAACATGTTCCGGTCAACTCCTTTTAAGAGGTTCCACGTTTCCGACTAAAACGTTGACGTCATCAGGACACCCCCAGTTAGGCCAGGATTTCAACAATCCGCTTTTTATCCATGAAACCGGCCATGGCGATAAATGCGGCTATGGTTCTGTGGCTGTCTTTCATCGTGACCGTAACCCCGTTTTTTTCAGCTGATCGACGACGTCCTTTTCAGCGAAAAAACCGACATGCCTAAAAACCTCCTGGCCTTTTGCATCGTAAAAGACCTGGACAGGGATCGACCGGATGCCATAGCGGGCAGCCAGGATCTGCTCTTCGCCCACGTGGACGAAGACAACGTTCAACTTTTCGGGAAAATCTTTGCGCAGCTTGTCAAGGATCGGCTGCATCATGTCGCAGGGAACGCAACCGGTGGCGCCGAATTCCACCATGGTCGGTTTGCCCGAGCGGCGCGCCCTGTCCACGGGGTTGTCTGCAGCAAGGAGGCTTTGCTCCTGCACCCATTGCCCGTTGATGCGCAGGTCCACCGCGCTGCCCAGGCTGTCGATATACGTCGCGACCGCCTGCTGTTTTTTGTCCTGGAGCAGATATTGGCGGATGCCTTCCTCGACCTGGTCGAAGGGGGCCCCTGCCACCATCTCCTTGTTGGCCTCATAGAAGCTGCGCACCTCGTCCTCGGGGACGGACAGGGCCCGGGTCTGGTGTTCGAAGAGAGACTGGATCGCCTGGCTGTCATTGCCCCCGTTGACGGCGATACCGGCTTTTTGGGCTTCGCTGAGCAAAATCTGCCGAACGGCCTCCTGCTCAAGAACGAAAAGTAGGTTTTTTTCCAGCTGACCCCGCAGTTTGGGGTCCTCGTTCCGGATGCTTTCCAACAACTGCGAACGCTTGATGGTCACACCGGTGGCGGTCAGCAAAGTGTCATCATCCAGCTGGGTCAAGACGGCGGACTTGAGCAAGCCCGCGGAAAGACCGGGATACCGGGAAGCCAGTGTGTCGGCGCCGGCCGCCGCGGAAGCGCCCGCTGCCAGCAGGAACAGCAGCCACAGGCCCATCCAGCTCCCGGAGCAGAGGTGAATGGCGCTTTTATAAACCCTATAAAAAAGCATACCGTTATATTTCCTTATCCTTTATTAGACCACATCACGTAAAGTGGGCTATACCATGATCGCCGATCGGGATAGAACGATTCAATAGCGGTTAAACGCAAAAAAATTATGGGAACCAAGGCCGGTAATACCGACACGCCCCAAGGAAAAAGAGGGGGATTAACAGAGAAAGGAGCAGTGAAGAAAAAACAACGGCGGCGGCATAAACGATAAAGGCACGTTCAACCAAGCCTTCCCAGCCTCAAAATAGCGTGACCCGCCTATTCGGGGCGACGTCACCGGTATTCCCGGCGCCGAATAAACGGGGCGCTTTTCGAATCGGGACATACGGATGGAGGAATCCGTCAGTATCATGAATGTCCCCATCGGGGATCGGCAAGGCGTCATGTGGCAGGTCGTCGCGGTCGATAGGGCAAGGCCGTGATCGCCGGCACGGCTTTTCTCGCACGGCGTTTTACCGGCCGCAGGTGACAAGACGGCACACGTCCCGGCGCCGGAGATGCCGAGCATCAGTGTGAAGCATACCAGAATTGTCAATGCCTTATGTCGCATTTCGGATGCCGTGTCAAAACAGTGAGTTATTGCCATGCATTATCATCAATTTTGGTCTTATTTGCAACCCTATATCCAATCAGTCGATCAAGTCGGAACGGTTCGAGTTGAAGCGGCTCAGGTAATTTTCTATCCCACTGCGTTGATCACTACCCAGCGGTGGACAGGCCTCGACCCCCTTGGCGCCTTCGGCCAGACGGGCGGCAAACACCATGCAAGTGGGCTCGCCGCACTGGCGGCAGTTGGTTTTTGGCAACAGCTTGAGAATCTCGATCAACTGCGGCCGGGAGGCGCCCTTGACGCTGGGCACGATGAGCGCCCGATCTTTCCAAGCGTCGTTGATCTCCCGTTTGAGCCACTCCACGATCTTGCGCGCTTCGGCCTCGTCCTTCAATGCATTCACGGCGATCCGGCGTCCATCCACGGTGATCAGCTTGCCGTGAACCTTGAAGGTCACCGACGGCGGATCACGGAGATATTCAAATCCGCCCAGTGCCGTGTTGAGGTAAGGCAAGGCCGGGGTGACATCCTGGTCCAGGTGGGCAAAACAGTGCACGGCCATGGCGCCGGGGTTGCACTTAGAATTAAAAATCTCAAGGCGATAGCCTTCCAGTAACACAGCGGCACCTCACTTTCTTGACTCCCTGACGGGTCCTTATCATTTCTCTTCAACAGAGGGGCCGTGACCGCCGGTCGTAAGGGTCTCAAGCGGCCGCGGTTTTTTCGCTCACCGCCTGCTTGACGGCCGCCTTGACCCGCTCTATCTCGGTGCGGTCAAGACTGAAGTTCTTGTTCTTTTCGATGCCTTCCTCCGTGAGGACAAGATAATGCTTCACGGGTACCCCCGCCTGTTCGAGGATCGCCTTGGCGCATCCCACCTGGCAGCCATCAATGGCAACCATCGTGGGCACATCCTTGGCCGACTGCACAAAGCCGGAAAGCCGACCGCCGATGCCCGCCAGGCAGAACATCTTGCCATAGCCCTCCTGGGTCAGTTCCACGGCCGCCTGGTTGGCCAGCTGCCCTACGTTGGAGCCGCCCGAACAGGAAAGAATCATAATTTCTTGTTCACCTGCTGCACAACATGTATTTTTGGCCATTTTATTCCTCTCGATGGTTATGCCCTCATTTTGGGCAACGCTTCTAATTCCACAGACCGTTTTTCCACAGGAAAAGCGGGACCAGAAAACCCGACACCGGTCCCACCAGAATTTCCCACCGGGTCAGCTGCCGGACGGCATTCTTTTCCGATTCGGCCAGACCGGGGATGACCAGCCGGTTCCTGGCCAATTTTTCAGAGACGGTGTTGTCCTGCATGGCCTTCCAGACCTCGAGAGCCTTGAACATTCGCTCGGGCACCGCGTTGTCCACCGAATAGCCGTGCGTGTGGGTGGGCAGCAGAAAGACCCTGGATCCGGTTTGTTCAAGTATGGCGGTCATGATGGTCACCGTTTCGCGGAAATTGCAGGTCACCAGCAGTGGCGATTTTTCATTTGGCGCATTGATCTCGATCAACTCGCAAGGAGCTTGTTCCATCATGATGTTGTAGGGAATCGGCTCCTTTTTCAACCCGACAATCCGGTCCACCAGCCGCGCAAGCTCTTCGTCTATGTCCGGGCAAGATCGTGCTTCCTTCTGAGCGTCCAGAACCGCCGCGGCAAAGGCCAGGCAGCTTTCATACCCGCATTTGCCGCAGTCGGTTTCGGGAAGATACTCAGATAGATCTTCCGGAGCGGGAGGATAAATGTCGGCCATTTCTTGTTCGACAACCATGTTTTCCTCCTTTGCCGCTGATATGGATTAGCCCTTGTTTGAAATCCACGATTTAACGTCCTGTTTCTTAGGGACCTTGCCGACACTCTTGACCTCGCCGTCGACGACCACAGCCGGGGTGCCGAACACGCCGAAACCGGCTATTTCCATGGTATCGGTGATTTTTTCGACCTGCGCTTCGATGCCGGCCTCGGCCACCGCTTCCTTGACGATCTTTTCAGTCTGCTGGCACTTGGCGCAGCCGGGCCCCAATACTTTGATGTTCATGATGATTTTCCTTTCTGTCGCTTGGTTCAAATAGGTCGTATTGACCGGTCAGCTCCTTTTGATGGTTTCCAGCAACCATTCTTTGAGGACTCCTCTTGACGGCAATCTGCCGGCGGCCTTTACTTGATCATTGATCACCAAGGCCGGCATAGCCATCACGCCGAAGGTGCCGATCTCAGCCGGGTCGCGTACATGCTCCAGATCAGCTTTGATCCGCAATTCCGCCATCAGGGCCATGAGGTCCTGCTCCAGGCTCTCGCAGTTGGGGCATCCGGGGCCGAGCACCTTGATCTGCACTAAATCAGAATCGACGACTTCTTCGAACGGTTCACCAACGAACTTTTTGTATTCTCGCAGAAATGCCGTTTCATAGGCATCCTTGACCTTGGGCACGATGTAGTTCTTCTTTGACAGCCGCGTCATCAGCTCGTCCGTTATTTCCGCATCCGGTCTTCCGGCAAACTGTCCGGCGACCTCTTCGAGCGTCTTTTTAAGCCCGACGATACCGGTCCTCTGCCCGGCAACGATGATCTGGGCGATGTCATCGGCAGTCATAGTGTCCTCCCCCTCATTTAGGCATAGAGGTGTCCGTAAATAAGACCACTAATGGTGGCCATCACCACCACCAGGCTTACATAGGCGACGGTTTTTTTGGTGCCCATCACGCTGCGAATGACCAGCATGTTGGGCAGACTCAAGGCCGGTCCAGCCAGAAGCAGCGCCAGGGCCGGGCCCTTGCCCATGCCAGCACCGATCAATCCCTGCAGGATGGGCACCTCGGTCAGGGTGGCAAAATACATAAAAGCCCCCACCACCGAGGAAAAAAGGTTGGCCGCTACAGAGTTACCACCCACCAGGCCGCTGACCCAGGCGGATGGAATCATCCCCTCGTGGCCCGGCCGTCCCAGGAGAAATCCGGCGACAAGCACACCGCCGATCAGAAGCGGCATGATCTGCTTGGTAAAATCCCAGGTGGCCAGGAACCAGCTCTCAGTTTCTCCTCGCGTGGAGGTTATCAGCACCGCCAGCGCAACGATGCCGGCCGAAAAGGCAATCAGCGGCTCGTTCGGGAAAAGAAGCGCCAGGACCAGAACCGCGGCAGCCGCCAGAGCGACTTTATAGGCTTTAACGCGAAACCACTTTACCAGCAGCACGCCCAGGCCGATGGCGAAAAGACCGGTCAAGAGCCATTTGACACCGTAAACCGCGTTCCACAGACCCACCGGTTCTTCGGGTTTTCCCCATGTCGCAAAGATCAGGATGCCCGCCATGGTTGCAAAATAAACGGCATTCTGCCACAGCGGCCGCTCAACTTCGGGTTCAGGCATGTGCAGGGCGGCCTCGGCCTTGGCCTGTTCTTCTTTTCTAAACAGCAGGTGCATGATCAGACCGATAACGACGCTGAAAATGACGGCCCCCAGGGCTCTTGCAAGACCGAGTTCGGGGCCGAGTATGCGGGCCGTCAGCACGATGGCCAGAATGTTGATGGCCGGACCAGAGTATAGGAAGGCAATTGCCGGGCCGAGTCCGGCGCCCCGCTTCCAGATGCCGGCAAAAAGAGGCAATACAGTGCATGAGCAGACCGCCAGAATAGAGCCCGACACCGAGGCCACACCATAGGACATCACCTTTTTGGCTCCCGCCCCCAGGTATTTCATGACGGCCGCCTGGGAGATAAACACCGAGATGGCACCGGCGATGAAAAGGGCCGGCACCAGGCAGAGCAGCACATGCTCCTGGGCGTACCACTTGGTCAGGGCCAGGGATTCAATCACCGCCCCGGTAAACCGGCTGCTTTCCAGCGGCAGCCAGAAAATGACCAGAAAAACGCCGATAATAACGCTTAAGGGCTTCCAAATGCCTTTCCAGTCGATCAGGCTGGGTTGGTCGGGCTCTTTTTCTGCGGTCTCCCTTGAGTCCGCAAGCGTCTGTCTCTTTCCGGTAATTGATGCAGCATTGCTCATCGTAAATTCCCCCATCGTTCATGAGCGACCCGCCAGACTCAACCCTCGATCAATGGGTTGGGTCGTATGGTCTATCTAATTTATATATCGTGATATAGGTATTTATCATACCCAACGTCAGTTTTTCACGCAGATCTCAAACCGGTTGAGTTGCGGGACCTTTTTGACCAGCGCGACTATTTCGAGTTCGTCGTTGAGCCAGTGTTTCAGATTGCCCAGGAGGCTCGCCGCATAGGCGCTTTCCCCTCCGTCGGCCAGGTGGTAATTAACCCATAGACCATCTTTCTTAAAACTGACCAGTCCGGCTTCTTCGAGAATTTTAAGGTGCTTTGAAACCGTTGGCTGACTAATTCCCAAAGCGCATTGCAGCTCGCAGACACACAGCCTCTTGTGTTGCAGCAACTTGACGATTTTGACCCGGTTCGGATCGGAAAGGGCTTTCATCACTTTTATGAACGCTTTCATGGTATCTCCTATATTCTTGTTTAGCAATATATAAATTCAGTTTTGCGGTGTCAAGGAAAAATTTTATTGGGGGAAAGCAGATTTTCGTTTCAGTGATAGCAGCGTGGTTTCAGTGTACCGGCTGTATATTTTTCGTAATCGGTCGGAGGGCAAGTCGAGTGAATGATAACCATTTTCACCGGAACACTCCAGCCGGCTTCCAGCCATTGATTTTCACGCCTCAGAAGCATCCGCCGCCAAAGCAAAAAGGCGCGGAGGCGCAATCGTGTGCATCGTGCCTTCAGCGGTTTCAATAAATTCACGGTTCAGTTTCCGGTAAGCTACAGCGGTATTGATGGCATGTATCTCTTTATCGAGTCGGTCGGCCGGTTGATCTTCCGTTACCTCAAGATCAAAGCGGTTTTGAAGGTTTAGCCAAAAATGAGGTGACATCTTGAAAAATCGCCCCAAACGCAAGGCTGTATCTGCGATGATGGCCCTTTTTCCATGGACGATTTGATTAATTTGAGAATCCCGATATTTAAAAACAGAAATTTTCAAGTCTAATCGACGGTGGGGATTAATAGCAGTAAGTGCAAATAAATCGACCTTATCACAAAAATATATAATATAGAAAGGCCAACTACGATATGTTGTGGTTGGCCTTCGTCGGTTTCGGAGTTATTAAAAGCTGCGCCAATAGCAGATAATGCCGCCTGCTACTCTTGCTTAGATGTATTCATCGTAAAGGTGGGTTAAAACCAGTTAAAACACTTCGACCCGACCATGGCTAACACGGCTCTCCTTGTGCCTGGTCCTGTGTATATTTAGAATCCGAGATGAGTGACAGTTCGGCCTTGGCAAGCTCTCGGCCCAAATAGGCGGCATGGTCCAGTTGCGAAATGAGATTCTTCTCTACCAAGGTAGCACAAATGCTTGCCGAATCCATTCCTTCAACCATGTTCATGAGCCGTCCATCGTTGCTGTAATGTTCAACCAGCAATGGATGCTCTTTTCCTTTCATCACAATAATCACGAAATAACCTGCCGGATCAAGTTTCAGACGCTTAGCGGGCTTGGCTCTCTGAAGCTCAACCAAATCGACCTTCAGACCAGCCTCATACGGTTGAGTCGCCTTTTTATTCAATAGCTCCAGCCGATTGTTAAGTTCGGATATGTCATTTCTACCGATCATGTCGACAACCAGAATTTGCCGCCTTAGATGTTGGGTTTCGCTTTCACTAAGGTTTTTCAAAACTGGCCTGGCACCGCGTGCACCAATTATTCTCTTTTTCTTGTCAACTCCATTGCCAAGTAAATTAATCAGGGCATCACCTGGTAAATGGCCTTCTACATCTTCACCCCACAGGACCAAGTGGCGGAGGAAGGGATTTGAAATAAGATTCTTAACAAGATGTTCAGTCCCAAGGTTCTCCGTAGTGATGGTT
>JBAPWQ010000527.1:0-9223 GCA_049283795.1 Desulfobacterales bacterium
ACATCCCCGAAGTCAAGGCCTTCATGGACGCCTACACCAAGAAATACGGCCAGCCGGGCTCCTATTCATCCTATGCCTACGATGCGGCCAACATCCTGCTGGCAGCCATCGCCAAGGTCGGCGCGGATGACCCGGACAAACTGGCGGCTGCCATCCGGGCCACCCAGATGCAGGGCGCTTCCAAGAAAATCAGTTTCGATGCCAAGGGCGACAGCGGGTCCACCTATCAGGTCCTGGTCGTCAAGGACGGCAAGTTTGTTCCGTACAAATAACGCCATCCGTTAAAGGCGCAACGTAGCAGAACAGGGCCGGTCGGTTCTGGCCGATCGGCCCCTCATCACGATTCGGGAGCCGCTCGTGGAGGTTTTCTTCCAGCAGGTTATCAACGGACTCACCCTGGGGTCGATTTATGCCCTGATCGCCCTCGGGTACACGATGGTTTACGGCATCATCCAGTTGATCAACTTCGCCCACGGGGAAATCTTCGCCGCCGGCGGCTACATCGGCGTCATCGTGCTGTCCTTCATGCAGGCCCGCGGCGTTCTGGACACCCATCCCTTCCTGGGGTTGCTGTTGGCCTTTATTCTGGCGATGATGTATTGCGCCTTCTTGGCGGTGGCCCTCGAAACCCTCGCCTACCGTCCCCTGCGACGGGCCAGCCGGCTTTCCCTGCTGCTCTCGGCCCTGGGGATGTCGATTTTTTTATCCAACGGCATGATGCTGTCGCAGGGCGTCTACGACAAGGCCTACCCTCTTTTTTTCACCTCCGGCGGGTTTGAGGTCGGCGGGGTCATCGTCACCAGCATGCAGGTCTTTATCATCATCGGCTCGGTGCTGCTCATGGTGGCGCTGAACCTGTTCGTCAACCGCACCCGGCTGGGCAAAGCCATGCGGTCCACGGCCCAGGATCGGGTCATGAGCGCCATTCTCGGCATCAACGCCAACAAGACCATCGTAACCACTTTCGTGATCGGGGCCGTACTGGCGGCGGCGGCCGGTGTCATGGTCGGCCTCTATTACGGCTCGGTCCGTTACGACATGGGGTTCATCCCGGGCATCAAGGCCTTTTCAGCGGCCGTGCTCGGCGGAATCGGCAACCTCACCGGAGCCATGCTGGGCGGGATGATCATCGGCATGGTCGAAATTTTCGCAGCCGGGTACCTGGCCAGCGAATACAAGGACGTGTTCGCCTTCATCATCCTGATTCTGGTGCTCTACTTCAGGCCCACCGGCATCATGGGTGAACAGGTGGATGATACCAGGGTGTAGTATGTCACCGCGGCCGTTGCTGAAATATGTGATTGTTCTCGTCTGGGCGTTTATCCTTCTGTTTCCGATGCTGGGCATCGAAGAGGGCCGGTTCGTGTGGGGGCGGGTACTGAAAGTGATGGCAGTCATCGCCGCAGTCGGGGTCCTGGTGTTGATTTATCACTATTTCCTGAAGGGACTCTCGCTGTCTGCCCGTCAATTAGAAGCCGCTGCCCGCTATCGGCCGCCGCAAAAGCTGCTCGTCGGCCTTTTAGCATCAGGGGTGCTGGTCCTTCCCTGGATCGCTGACAACTACGGACTGGATATCGCCATCAATGTGTTGATTTACGTTTCCCTGGGCCTGGGCCTGAACATCGTGGTCGGTCTGGCCGGCCTGCTCGATCTGGGCTACATCGCTTTTTACGCGGTCGGCGCCTACACATACGCCCTGCTGAATACCAATTTCGGCGTTCCCTTCTGGCTGGCCCTGCCGCTGGGGTCGGTCATCAGCGCGGGTGTCGGTGCCTTTATCGGCTATCCCACCCTCAAGATGCGCGGAGATTACCTGGCCATCGTCACGCTCGGATTTGGTGAAATCATTCGCATCGTATTGAACAACTGGGACTCGTTGACCAAGGGGCCCAATGGGATCCTGGGCATCAAGGCCCCGGGCCTGTTCTATCCCGTCGTTCAAAACGGCAGCCTCGAATTCGCCCACATTTACCTGAAAAACCTCGTTTGGCTGTATTATCTGATTCTGGCCATTGCGCTGCTGATCATGCTGGCCGTCCATCGCCTGAACCAATCCCGCATCGGGCGGGCCTGGATGGCGGTCAGGGAAGACGAAACCGCGGCCGAGCTGACCGGCATTCACACCACCCGCATGAAACTCTACGCCTACATGCTGGGCGCCATCTTCGCGGGGTTTGCCGGCGCATTTTTCGCCGCCAAGGTGCGCTACGTCAACCCGAGTTCGTTTATTTTCCTGGAGTCCGCGCTGGTGCTCTGTATCGTGGTCCTGGGCGGCATGGGCTCCATTCCCGGCATCATCATCGGCGCGGTGGCGATCATCGTCTTGCCGGAACTGTTCAGGGGCCTGGCCCTCTATCGCATGGCGGCCTTCGGCGGCGCCATGACCGCGATGATGGTGTTTCGACCCGAGGGGCTGCTGCCGGCCAAACGCAAAGTGCGCGAGGTCGAGGTTAAGCGAGAAATCGAGGGCATGCCGTGAGCCGCGGACCGCAGCCCATGCTGGGCATCGAAAATATCCACACCTATTACGGGCATATCCACGCCTTGAAGGGCATCAGCCTTCAGGTCGCGGAAAAGGAGATTGTCTGCCTGATCGGCTCCAACGGCGCCGGCAAATCGACGGCGCTGATGACCGTTAACGGCATTCTGCACCCCGCCAAGGGGCGCATTCTTTTTCTCGGTCAGGACATCACGATGCTGCCGGCCGATAAAATCGCCGGTTTGGGGATCACCCAGGTGCCGGAGGGCCGTCGGATACTGCCGCGGCTCAGCGTGCAGGACAATCTCGAGATGGGGGCTTTCCTGATCAGGGATAAAAAAGAGGTCCGGAAAAACCGCGATGAGGTCTATGAATTGTTTCCGCTGCTCGCAAAACGCAGCAAGCAGCAGGGCGGCACCCTTTCGGGGGGTGAACAACAGATGCTGGCCATCGGCCGGGCGTTGATGTCCAAACCCAAGCTGCTGCTGCTGGACGAACCCTCGCTCGGGCTAGCGCCTCTGATCGTGGAAAAAATATTTGCCATCATCCAGCAGATCAATGCCTCTGGCACGACCATCTTCCTGGTCGAGCAAAATGCCAACATGGCCCTGAGTATTTCCGGAAACGCCTATGTCATGGAATCGGGCCTGATAACCCTCAAAGGTGCCGCGAAAGATCTGGCCCAGGACGAGGCCATCCGCAAAGCCTATCTTGGAGAGGACTGATCGGCGGCCGCCACGGCCGCCGGTTCGAGCCGCTGCCCCGCATCGGGTGCGGAGGTCTTTCTTTTCGGCGGCTGTGGACTCTTTGCCGCATCATTTCAAACCGGCGGCATTCGTTGCCCCCCCGTCCCGGCTTGTCAGTCCTGGCCCCCCGTGATTATAGTCAAATTCAAGCCGTGGCCATTTTTTAATACTGCCGCCCCAGGCGAGGAGGTGCGCGAATGGATGGACAAGAACTGACCTCAATCGGCGAGCAGGCCGTCGCGACGGCCAAGAACTGGCAAAATCGCGCCAATGAGCTGCTGACCGATGAAGAAAAGGGCATTCAGGAGCAGATGCAGCGGCTGTTGTCGCATCCGATGGACAAGGTCGTTCTGACCCGCATGATCGATCAGAGTTTTCGCTCGCACAACCCGGCCCGGGTGGCGGATCAGATCAACAGCCTCCTGCGCCGCTACGGCGTCCCGGACTTTTTCCCGAAATTCGACCGCCTGCTGGTGCAGATGTTCCTGGGCCTCGGCCGTCACTTCCCGGCGCTCACCATACCGAAGATGATCGAGAAGATGCGCCACAACAGCAGTCGGGCGATTATCCCCGGTGAACCCGAAGCGCTGCATGCCCATCTGCAAAAACGCAAGCGCCAGGGCGTGCGCATGAATGTCAACCACCTGGGCGAAGCCGTCCTGGGCGAGGGCGAGGCCCGCCGCCGCCTGGAAACCTACATCGCCGATCTTGAAAACCCGGAAATCGAGTACATTTCCGTTAAAATTTCAACGATCTACTCCCAGATTCACCCTCTGGCTTTCGAACAGAGCCTCGCGGTGCTGGTCGAACGGTTGTCACGGCTTTACCGGTGCGCGGCCGCCCACTTCTTCGAACGCGCCGACGGCACCCGCGTTCCCAAGTTCGTCAACCTGGACATGGAAGAATACCGGGACCTTGAAATCACCGTCGCGGCCTTCCGGCGGGCCCTCGACCAGCCTGAATTCAAGCCCCATTCCGCCGGTCTCGTCCTGCAGGCGTACATACCGGACGCCTACGGCATTCAGCGCGACCTGACCGCCTGGGCCCGCGAACGCGTTAACGCCGGCGGCGCTGCGATCAAACTGAGGATCGTCAAGGGCGCCAACATGGAGATGGAGCAGCTGGAGTCCGCCATCTTCAATTGGCCCCTGGCCCCCTATGACACCAAACTCGACGTCGATGCCAATTACAAACGCATGATCGCTTACGGCATGCAGCCGAAAAACATCCGGGCGGTCAAGCTCGGTATCGCCTCGCACAACTTGTTCGAATTGGCCTTCGCCCACGCGCTGGGGCAGCATTACCGGGTCGGCGAGGATTTCTATTTCGAGATGCTCGAGGGCATGGCGGATCACGTGCGCCGCGCACTGTGCGAAACCGCCGGAGACGTGCTGCTGTATGCGCCCGTGGCGGCCAAGGACGAATTCATCAATGCCATTGCCTACCTCATCCGGCGCCTGGACGAAAACACAGCCGAGGAGAATTTCCTGCGCTATGCCCCCAACCTGTCGACCAAATCGGACGCCTGGGCGTTTCTGAGGGATCACTTCCGGGCATCGATTCATCGCATGTCATCGGTCGGCAGCACCCCGCACCGCACCCAGGATCGCACCCGGGAACAATTTCCGGAAAAAATGGGAACCTATCACACCCATGAGTTCACCAACGAACCGGACACCGACTGGTCGCTGGCGGCCAACCGCAAATGGGCCGAGGCCATCCGCAACCGCTGGCGCGTGGAAGCCGGCGCGGCGCCCCCGCAGACTCCATTGGTAATCGACGGCCAAGAAGTTTATGCCGACCGCACGGCGCGCGCGATCATCGATAGGTCCCGCTGCGACGAAAAACCGGTGGTCGCCCGTTTCGCCCTGGCCACTTTGGCAGACATCAAAAACGCGGTGGCCGTTGCCAAGGCCGACCCTGACGAGTGGCGTCAAAGATCACTCCGGCAGCGCCACGAAGTCCTCTCGGGGGTGGCCATGGCCCTGAGACGGGCGCGCGGGGACTTGATCGGCGCGGCCGCCGCCAATACCGGCAAGGTTTTTACGGAGGCCGACGTCGAGGTGTCCGAAGCCGTCGATTTCGCCGAATACTATCCGTTTTCGGCCAGGACCTTCGACGAAAGGCCCAATGTCATTGCCCGCGGCAAGGGGGTCGGGTGCGTCGTTTCGCCCTGGAATTTTCCGATTGCGATCCCCTGCGGTGGCGTGGCGGCCGCCCTGGCCGCCGGCAACACGGTCATTTTCAAGCCCTCCTCGGATGCGGTCCTGGTGGCCTGGCACCTGTGCCAGTGCTTCTGGCAGGCCGGCGTCTCCCGCCGGACCCTGCAGTTTTTGCCCTGTTCGGGCGGCAGCATCGGCATGGAGCTGATCACCCACCCGGATGTGGATTTCGTCATCCTCACGGGCGGGACCCAAACAGGCCTTGACATGCTCGCGGCCCGACCGGATCTGCATCTGTCGGCCGAAACCGGCGGCAAGAATGCCACGATCGTCACGGCCATGTCCGATCGTGACCAGGCGATTAAAAACGTCCTTCATTCGGCCTTCAGCAACTGCGGCCAGAAATGTTCGGCGACCTCGCTGCTGATCCTTGAAAAAGAGGTCTACCAGGACAAGAACTTCAAGCGTCAGCTGGTGGATGCCGCCGCGAGCCTCCCGGTGGGATCGGCGTGGGATTTCCAGAACAAAATGGGGCCCCTGATCCACCCGCCGCAGGGCGCCCTGAAGCGCGGTATGGAAAGCCTCGAGCCCGGTGAATCCTGGGCCCTGAAACCGCGCCCCGTCGACGGCAACCCCGCCATGTGGACCCCCGGGATCAAATGGGATGTCCAGGCCGGATCGTTCACTCACACGACCGAGCTTTTCGGGCCGGTGCTGGGCGTGATGTGCGCCGATAATCTGGATCAGGCCATCGACTTCGTCAATGCCACCGGTTACGGCCTGACTTCCGGGCTGGAAAGCCTCGACCGGCGCGAGCAGGAAATCTGGAAAGAGCGCGTCAGGGCCGGCAACCTGTACATCAACCGCGGAACGACCGGCGCCGTCACGCTGCGCCAGCCCTTCGGCGGAATGGGCAAATCGGCCCTGGGAGCCGCCATCAAGGCCGGGTCTCCAAATTACGTTTCCCAGTTCATGACCTTTGAAGAGCTGCAATACCCCGGCGTAAAGGTCCTCCTGAAGGATCACGGCCTGCTGCGCCTGGCCCGGCAGTGGCAGCGCAAAGCGCACTGGGGCGAGTTTCCCGAAACGGCGGCCGACATCCTCAAGACCGTGCGCGCAATCAAGAGTTATCTCTATCATTTCGAACGCGAATTCGGGCGCGAAAATGATTACTTCCACCTCAGGGGCCAGGACAACATCCTGCGGTATCGGCCGGTCGGCCGCGTCATGGTGCGCATCCATCCGGATGACAGCCTGTTCGATGTTCTGGCCCGCATCGCCGCAGCCAGGGTCGCCGGGTGTGAGGTGCTGATCAGTAGCCATCCGGACAGCGTTCATCCGCCAACGGACTTTCTGGAATCGGAAGAGGGACGCAAGCTCATCGGCGCCACGGTCATCGAACGCCTAAGCGATGCGGAGGTCATTCGCCGCCTGCCTGATATCCAGCGCATCCGCTATGCCGATCCCCGGCGGGTGCCGGCGGCGGTGTTCGAAGCGGCGGTCCGGACCGGTTTTTACATCGCCCGGGCACCGGTCATGATGGAGGGCCGCCTCGAACTACTCCACTATCTGATCAATCAGAGCATTTGTGACGCCTATCATCGTTACGGCAATTTGGGGGAAAGATCGCTGGTCTGATGCAATGGGAATCAGACGGCGCCGACGGATGACGCAAGCCCGGAAATGACCCCTTCCGGACATTGCGAGACGGACCTGCAGCGCAACGCTGCGGCGGCATTTGAAAAGCGCCCGATCCCACGGAAAAGCCGGCCTCATTTGCCGTCCAAAGGACACCAGCATGACCGTCACTCACCTCCTCGGCCCGCTCTTCACCGATTTTTACGAACTGACGATGGCGGCCGGTTATTTCAACCGCCGGTGTTTCGTTCCGGCCACATTTTCCCTTTTTATCCGAGATTATCCTCCCGGCCGCAACTATTTTGTCGCCGCGGGCCTGCAGGATGCACTGGCAGAACTTGAGTCGTACCGGTTTGCGCGCGAAGATGTGGCCTATCTGAAAGAGACGGGGGATTTTAGGGCCGATTTTTTGGCGTATCTCGAACGCTTGCGGTTCACCGGCCAGGTCATGGCCCTGCCGGAGGGAACCGTTTTTTTTGCGGATGAACCGATTCTGGAGGTGACCGCGCCCCTGGTGGAAGCCCAGATCGTGGAAACATTTTTGATCAACACCATCGGCCTTCAGACCATGATCGCCACCAAAGCCGCCCGCTGCGTGCAGGTGGCCGGCGGTCGCCCGCTGATCGATTTCTCCCTGCGGCGCACCCAGGGCCATGATGCCGGCCTGAAAGTGGCCCGCAGCACCTATCTGGCCGGTTTTTCCGGCACCAGCAATGTCATCGCCGGCCGGGAATACGGTATACCGGTCTCGGGCACGATGGCGCACTCGTTTGTCCAGGCCTTCGGCGGCGATGTCGAGGCGTTTACGGCTTTTGCCGAAACCTTCCCCGACACCTCGGTTTTCCTGATCGACACCTACGACACCCTTGACGGAGCGCGGGCCGCCGCCAGGGTCGGGCATACCATGAAAAAAAACGGCCATGACCTTAAGGGCGTGCGACTGGACAGTGGCGACATGGTCCAGCTGAGTCGTGATGTGCGTCAAATTCTGGATGCAGCCGGGCTGCCGGAAGTCAAGATATTTGCCAGCAGCGGTTTCGATGAATTCAAGATCAAGGCGGCCATCGATCAGGGGGCCCTGATCGATGCGTTCGGCGTGGGCACCAGTGTCGGTGTATCTGCAGATGCACCGTTTATCGATATCGTGTACAAGATGGTTCGCTGCGACGGCCGCGACGTCCAAAAGCTGAGCCCGGGCAAAATGACCCTGGCGGGGAAGAAACAGATATTCAGGGAGTATGACGAAAAGGGGTTCTGTCGAACGGACACGATCGGATTGCGCAGCGAATCACTTCAAAACCGGGTGCCGATGCTTGAGCCGGTCATGCAAAACGGTCGACTCGTTCGCCCCCATCCGGCCCTGGGAGAGATTCGTGAGCGGCTTGCCCAAAACCTGGCCGCCTTGCCGGACAGGTATAAAGACCTGGATGCCACCGTCCCCTACCCGGTAGACGTCAGTTTGCACCTGCAGCAATTGCAGGAAAAACTCGCACTCGATTCACCCTGATCCGGACCGGACCTGGTTTAGTGCCGCCCGGCCAGGCCCGAACCTGCGGTGGGAGTGCCTCAGGCGTCATAACCGGGGGGGAGGCTGCGCCGCTTGAGGTCATTGGCCCGCATGAGCCGGAGAAGCTTTTCGGCTATGTCGGTTTCGCGGGGACTCAAGATGCCGGCACCGACCCACCTTTCAATGGCTTCGGCCGGCACGGTCAGATTTTCCGCACAGGTCTCCAGATCTCCGATACCCACCAGGTCGATGTCAAAGCCGTTGTCCGGCAAAGGCGCCGGTGAGGGATGTCTGAAAACCGGATGCCGATAGCCGGACGGATACCCGTCAGCCGGCCAGTCGGCTTGAATATCGCCGGACGCCGCCGGTCGGGTGCCGACGCGTTCGGGTGCGACGGCCGGCGCCAGGGTCTTTTCGGCCCTTCCGTCCTCGGCCAGCGCTCTGACGAGGTTTTGCGCCTTGCCGGGCCTGAACCATCTGACGTAATGTTTGAGCATGTCGAGCAATCGAGCGGTGTACCTCATAAAATTACCTTCCATAATGTGCCTTCGATTGACGCCCCGGCCGCTCTTGCACCGGCCTTCTGGTCACCGTCCGGCGACAATCACCTCATCTCCGAGCTTCCCATGGATACCCGGTGAATGACCTTCACCTTGAATCATCTATCGATATAATAAGACGAGTTTAAAGG
>JBAPWQ010000528.1:0-3219 GCA_049283795.1 Desulfobacterales bacterium
TCCTGGCAGCGCGCGATGTCGTGATCGCCGTCCATCAATACTTCGGGTTCGACGATCGGCACCAGGCCGGCTTCCTGGCACAGGGCGGCGTAGCGGGCCAGCGCGTGCGCGTTGGCGTCGATGCAAAACCGCGTCGGTATCCCCTGGCCGATCGTGATGACCGCCCGCCACTTGGCAAACGTTGCGCCCAGGTCCCGGTAAGCGGCCAGACGCTCGCGCAACCCGTCCAGGCCTTCGGTGATTTTTTCACCGCTGAATCCGGCCAGGGGCTTGGCGCCCTTGTCGACCTTGATGCCGGGCAGAATTCCATTTCCGGTCAACAGCTGCGGAAAGACGACACCGTTCGCGGATTTCTGCCGCAGGGTTTCCTCGAACAGGATCACCCCGCTGATGTGCCTCGCGGCATCCGGGGCCGTGAAAAGCAGGTCCCGGTACGCCCGGCGATTTTCCTCGGTCGATTCGACCGCGATGGTGTCGAAGCGTTTCTTGATGGTGGGCTGGCTCTCGTCGGCCGCCAGAATCCCCTTGCCGTCGGCCACAAGCTGCCGTGCCACTGATTCGAGCTTGGCGCGATCCATACATGACCCTCCTTTTCAAGTGCTGCCGTTAAGAATTCACGAAAAAACAAGGTCGCGATTCCAGTGTTGAAACGCCCGGCCGTCAAGGCGCGAACACTTGGAGAATCCGGATATTCCCAGTGTTCGCACGAGCCGCCGGACGGGACAAATCGACATCAGACATGCGATGTTATTTTTGAGTGAGCCCTGCCAACGATCCAGAAGCCGCGCATGGTCAAGATAGTAACGCTGATTGACTCGATTTCAAGGCTGGATCGCGATTTACAAAATTCGTGCGCCATGCTAAGCAGGGCCGGAATTGTGAGTCGATGTCGATGTCGACGCCGGGTGGCCGGCGGTCGTGGCGCGACAGTTTACCGAATCACCAGTGCGGCCGTCGAGCCGGAAAAAGGAGCCGGGACATGACTGTTGAACGGGAATCCATTGATTTCGATGTGCTGTTCGTCGGCGGCGGGCCCGCCAATCTGGCCGGTGCCATCCGTTTGATGCAGCTGGCGCGGGAAAAAAACATGAGCATCGAGGTGGCCTTGATCGAAAAAGGGGCCGACATCGGCGCCCATGCGGTCAGCGGGGCCATTCTCAACCCGCGGGCTTTGCAGGAACTCATGCCGGATCACATGGACAAGGGCTGTCCCGTCGAAGGCACCGTCGGCCACGACGCCTTTTTTTACCTGACCCGCGACCGCGCCCTGCGCGTCCCCGTGGTGCCCCGCTATCTCCACAACAAGGGGTTCTACATCATCAGTTTGTCGAAATTCTGCCGCTGGCTGGGGGGCATCGCAGAGGAGATGGGGGTCAACATCTTCCCGGGCTTTGCCGCCAACGAAATTCTGACCGATGACACCGGTAAAACGGTGACCGGCGTGCGCACCGGCGACAAGGGCCTCGGCAAGAACGGCGAGCACAAGGCCAACTTCGAAGCCGGAATCGATCTCAAGGCCAAGGTAACGGTTTTTGGCGAGGGGTCCCGCGGCAGTCTTTACCGGCAGCTCGCCGACAAACTGAACCTGGGCGCCGGCAAGCTGCCCCAGGTGTATGAGACCGGCATCAAGGAGGTGATTCAGCTGCCGCAGGGCCGCGGACTTGCGGCCGTAAACGGCGATGACCTCCATTTTCTCGGCTACCCGCTGGGACTGGACACGCCCGGCGGCGGCTTCATCTACGCGATGAAGGACAACCAGGTCGCCATCGGCTACTTGACCGCTCTGGGCTATGAAGACCCGCGGCTCGACCCCTACGAGATGTTCATCCGGTTCAAACGCCACCGGTTCGTTTCCGGCCTCATCGCGGGCGGCAAGGTCATCGAACAAGGCGGCCGGACGGTGTCGACCGGCGGATATTACAGTATTCCCCGGCTGGCGGTCGACGGCGCCGTCTTCGTGGGCGGCAGCGCCGCGATGCACAACACCCCGGCGCTGAAAGGCATCCACGCCGCCATGAAATCCGGCCAGCTGGCCGCCGAGGCCATCACGGCCGCGATCGACCGCAACAGCTTCTCCAGAGACTCCTTGGACACCTACCAGCAGCTCTTCGAGACCAGCTGGCTGAAGGAAGAACTCTCCGCGGGCCGGAATTTCGCCCCGGCGCTGGCCAAGAAAGGCCTGGTCAAGTTCATTCATATCGGGGCCCAATACGTCACCAACGGCCGCGGCCTGATCGAGCGGATACCCCTGCAGGAGGACGCGGCGACGCTCGAGCCCGTCGATGCCCGTCCGGCGGCCGGCGGCGACGGCCCGGAAAAATCCGTCTATGACGGTGAACTCTACGTCGACAAGCTGACCGGCGTGTATCTTTCCAAGACGAAACACCGCGAGGATCAACCCTCGCACCTGGTGGTGCACGACACCCGCCTATGCGTCACCCGCTGCTTCGACACCTATCGCAGCCCCTGCACGCTCTTTTGTCCCGGTAATGTGTATGAAATCGAAATCGACGCGGCGACCGGCGAAAGACGACTCAAGCTCAACCCTTCCAACTGCTTCCACTGCAAGACCTGCGACATCAAGGACCCCTATCACAACATCACCTGGACCTGCCCCGAGGGCGGCGAGGGACCGGGCTACACGGTGGTATAGGACAGGTTTATGCTGAACATAGGGGTTCAAGGTGCAAGGTTCAGGGTTCAACCCGGCCGCTGACTGCAGGCGTCCAGTTTTACAGCCTTCCCTTGCGCACAATCGCCACCAGCAGCCAGATGCCCATCAGCGCGGCGGCGGTAAACCCGATGATGCCGATCAGGGAGATGCCGTAGAAAAGTGGGGGGATTTCGGAGATGACAATCAACGCCGAACCGACAATCAGGGCGGCGATGATAATCGAAAAAGACAGGCGGTTGCTGATCTGGTCGTGGGTGGCCAGCGTGCGGTCCAGCCCCCGATTTTCGATCTTTAAGCATAGCTGCTGACGGCGGGCCAGGCGGGCGATGTCCAGAAGGTCTTGCGGAAACCGCCGGGTGAATTTCATCAGGTCGGCGGTCAGCTGAAACGCCTCGGCCGACAGGCGCTCCGGCGAATAGCGTTGCTGAAGGATGGTGTGGATAAACGGGGCGGCCCGGCCGAAGATATCGAATTCGGGATCGAGCATGCGCGCCACGCCTTCCACGGTGGTCAAGGATTTCATCATCAGGAAGATATTGGGGGGA